>CAMZCW010000015.1 GCA_947305045.1 uncultured Bacteroidales bacterium
TCCACCGCCTTTTTGCCGTCTATCCAGGGGGAGATGAAGGTGGGCATGCCGCCGCTCACTTCCTTGCACTGGCGGCCCATAGTGCGGAAACTCTCGATGGCGCCCTTGGTGGCACGGGAGATTTCGCCGGAGATGTACCAGCCGCCAAAACTCTTGTACTTGGAGCCGTAGCGTTCCCAAACCTCGTCAATTACATATTTGTTGGACTCCACCTCATAGCTCATGTCACCGGTGTCCCAGTATTTGCCGCTGTCGTACAGGCCCAGCATGAACTTCATGTCGTACTTCTGGGCCAGGCGGCAGAACATGTCAATGAGGTCCATCGACGGCATGTAGCAGCCCTTCTTGAGTAGGTAAGGGGAGGGATAGGTGATGAATTTGCGGTAGCCGCAGCGGATATCGATGACGGTATCGATACCGATGGCTTTCATGTAACGGAAGTCGCGGTCCCATTCGCGCTCCCCCCAGTTCTGGTGCGGGATGTCGTGCGAAATCTCGTCCAGAAAAGTGCCGGTGATGGGCAGGCCGGCTGCCGGAGGAACAATGAGGGTGCTGCTCACGGAAGGGTCCAACTGGATGCCGTCCGCGTTGTTTTTACAGGCGCTGAGCACGGTGGGGGCTGCAACGGCGGCTGCAGCACCCAATGCGGTTTTCTTGAGGAATGAACGACGATTTTCCATAGCAAATATATATGTGTCTTGCAAATATAGGGCTTTCTGTTGATTTTGCAAGCGTGTTGTTAATGTTTTTGTTTAATACTGAAAAAGTTTTTATTATTTTGTTAAAAAGTATTGCATAATTTAAAAGTTTTTGTAATTTTGCATGAGCTAAACCTAAAAATACCGCTTATGACTAACCGCATAGATTTTCAAAAAATGGCAGAACGCTATCGTAAAGAATTGTACGAAAGCGTGTTACCTTTCTGGTTGGAGCACTCCCAGGACAAGGAGTACGGCGGGTATTTCACCTGCCTGAACCGGGACGGCAGCGTGTTCGACACAGACAAATTCGTGTGGCTGCAGGGCAGGGAAGTCTGGATGTTCGCTATGCTGTATAATAAGGTAGAGAAAAATCCGGAATGGCTCGCCTGTGCCAAACAGGGTGCGGAATTCCTGGAGAAGTACGGCCACGACGGCAACTATGACTTCTATTTCTCGCTCACGCGGGAAGGGAAGCCCATTATCGCTCCGTATAACATTTTCTCCAATACGTTTGCCTGCATGGCTTTTGCGCAGTTGGCGGTTGCTACCGGCAGCGAACATTATGCCGACGTGGCCCGCAAGGTGTTCCAGCGCATCCTGGACCGCCGTTCCAATCCCAAAGGCAAGTGGAGCAAGGCCGTTCCCGGAACCCGTCCCATGAAGGATTTTGCCCTGCCCATGATTATCTGTAACATGGCACTGGAAGTGGAACCCATCATCGAGGACAAGTCCCTGTTGGACAAGACCATCGAGGAAGCCCTGCATGAGGTGTTCGACGTCTTTTACCAGCCGGATCTGGGCGTCATGGTAGAAAACCTGGCTCCGGACGGCTCGCTGGTAGACTGCTTTGAGGGCCGCCGCGTGAATCCCGGGCACGACCTGGAAGCCCTGTGGTTCATGATGAACCTGGGCATCCGGCTCCACCGGCAGGACATCATCGACAAGAGCATGGACATTGCCCTCCGCGTGATAGACTACGGCTGGGACAAGGAGTACGGTGGCATCTTCTATTTCATGGACCGCAAAGGCTATCCCACCCAAGAACTGGAATGGGACCAAAAGCTGTGGTGGGTGCATTTGGAAAGCGCCATCTGCATGATTAAAGGATACCAGCTCACAGGCAACAAGAAGGCCCTGGAGTGGTTCCTCAAACTGGACGATTATCTATGGACCCACTTCAAGGACAGCGAATATCCGGAGTGGTTCGGCTACCTGAACCGCCGCGGTGAGGTATTGCTTCCGCTCAAGGGCGGCAAGTGGAAAGGCTGCTTCCATGTGCCCAGGGGCCTGTACCAGATTGGCACCATCTTACAGGAAATCGCAGATAAAAATAATTAATATACACTATGAAAGTCTTTTCCCGTCTTATGACTTCGCTCTTGGCAGGTCTTGTCCTGCTGCAAGGCGTGGCCTTTGCCCAGACAGCGGTCCGCGGCAAGGTGACCGATACGGACGGCAAGCCCCTTGCAGGCGTCACGGTGCTGGTGAAAGGAACCACCAACGGCACCATGACGGCCTCCGACGGAACGTATTCCCTGAAGGTGAACCAAGGGGACGTCCTGGAGTTCTCCTGCCTGGGTCTGGCCACCGAGGAGCGCAATTACAAGGGACAGCAAAACCTGAATGTCACCTTGCAGGAAGATGCGCTTTATCTGGAAGATGTAGTGGTGGTAGGTTACGGCACAGCCAAGAAGGAAACGCTGACGGCCGCCGTGAGCGCCATCAAGGGTGACGAACTCCTGAAGGCCCCTTCCACCAACGTGTCTCAGGTGCTGGCCGGTAAGCTCTCCGGTATCTCCTCCGTGCAGGAATCCGGTGAGCCGGGCCTGGACCAGGCATCCCTGCGCATCCGTGGCTCCGTTTACGGCGTAGCCTACGTCGTGGATGGTTTCCCGGTGGACAACATCAACGACATCGATCCTGCCGATATCGAGAGCATCTCCGTGCTGAAGGATGGCGCATCGGCCGCCGTCTATGGCCTCAAGGCTGCCGGCGGCGTGATCATCATCACCACCAAAAAGGGCGACAAAGGCGACACCCGCATCACCTACAACGGCTCCGTGGGTGCCAGCATGAATGCCAATTTCCCGCGCTTCATGAACGGTCCGCAGTTTGCCTATTATTACAATGTGGCGCAGATGATGGACCAGCTCTCCAATGGGGAAATTGCTTCGGCACAGGAGTATGTACCGTATTTTACCCAGAAGAACATTGCTGCCATGCGCGCCGGAACCGATGGTTGGGATAATGTGGATTATGTGAAGAAGGTGTTCGGTACGGGTCTTACCCATAAGCACAACATCACGGTGCAGGGCGGCAACGACAAAGCCCGCTTCTTTGTGGGCGCCGGTATCATGGACCAGAAAGGTAATATCGACAAGTTCCGTTATACCCGGTATAATATCCGTGCCAATATTGAGGGCACCCTGGCCAAGCACCTGAACTATAAGGTCGGTCTGTCCGGCGTGATTGGCCACCGCAACTCGCCGGCCTTCCTTTCCGGTGGTTCCGACGGCGGCTACACGGAGGTGGGCTGGTTCTCCATTGCCCGCCAGGCCGTGCAGATGCATCCTTATCTTCCGGAAAAATACGATGGCTATTATACGGGCGCCGTGCAGGACAACCAGAGCTACCTGGTGAGCCCGCTGGCCGCCATTTATGAGTCCGGTTACAAGCAGAACAAGAGCGCAGCGGCGTCGGTCAATGCCTCCCTGACGTGGAACCTGCCTTTTGTCCCGGGCCTGTCCCTGAAGGCTTCCGGCTCCTACGACTACAGCGTTAGCCACGACAAGAACCTGAGCACGCCTTATACCCTGATGCAACGCGTCCGTACGGACGATGGCTGGGTATGGCAGCAGCGTACGGACAACCCGCATATCGCCAACAATGTGAACAACCTGGGTGAAGGTGTCACCTTTTCCCGTCAGATGGTGGGGCAGGTGAGTGCGAATTATGTGCAGACTTTTGGCAAGAATCACGTGGACCTGATGGCCCTGGCGGAAATCCGTGACTATAAAGGGAATGGGCTCAGCGCATATGCACAGGCCCTTCCGTTCGACTCCCTCCCGGAACTGTCCAATGGTATCGCATCCAATAATCCGGTGGGCGGCTGGAGTAGCGCATCCCGCAGCGTAGGTTACGTGTTCCGTGCCCGCTACGATTACGCGGAGAAGTACCTGGCAGAGGTTACCGGCCGTTACGACGGATCCTACAAGTTCGCCGGCATGAGCAAGACCCGCTGGGGATTCTTCCCGTCCGTTTCGTTGGGCTGGCGTATCTCCAAGGAAGAATTCATGAAAGGGACCTCCTCCTGGCTGGACGATCTGAAAATCCGCGCCAGCGTGGGTCTGCTGGGTAACGACAGCGTCAGTGAATACGCCTTCCTGAGCACCTATTCCAAGGCCTCCAACGTGGCTTATGGCCAGAAGGGCGGCCCCACGATTATCGAGCCCGCCTATTATACTTCCGGTATTCCCAATACGGATTTGTCCTGGGAAAAGACACGGAGCTGGAACGTGGGTGTGGACTTCTCCCTCTGGGGCGGTTTGCTGGGAATGGAAATTGACGCCTTCTACAACTACACCTACGACATGTTAACCTATCAGTCCACGGGCTTCCCGGCCTCCATGGGCGGCTATTATCCCACCTGGGTGAACAAGAATGCCGTGGATGCCAGGGGTGTGGATATCCTCATCCGCCACCGCAACCATTTCACGCTGGGCGGCGACCCGTTCTACTATGAGGTGACCGGCAGTCTTACCCGCTCCAAGACCCGCTGGCTGGTGTACAATGACGACCCCAACATTGTGGACTGGCGCAAGCGCGTTGGCACCACGGTGGGCAGCATCATGTGCTGGAAGGCCGACGGCCTGTTCAAGAGCGAAGAAGAGATTGACCAGGCTTCCTGGTACGGCACGCGTCCCAATGTGGGCGACATCCGCTATGTAGACCTGAACGGCGACGGCAAGATTGATGAGGACGACAAAGGCTATTTCGGCCGTTCCAACCGTCCGGAACTCACGTTCGGCCTCAACATTAACCTGGCATGGAAGGGGATCGATTTCAACGCCCAGTTTACCGGCGGCGCGCTCTTCGATATTTCCATGACCGGTACTTACTACAACGACAACGACGACAACACCATCTGGACCCAGACTTTCAAGGAGGGCGGCAACTCTCCGCTGTTCCTGGTACAGAATGCCTACAGTGAGTTTAACCCGAACGGCACCTTCCCGCGCCTGACATTGGCCAAGACCAGCCATGGCGGCGACAACGGCCTCAGTTCCACCTTCTGGATCCGCGATGGCAAGTATGTTCGCCTGAAGAGTGCCCAGCTGGGATACACCCTGCCCAAGAAATGGACATCCAAGATTGGTATCCAGACGCTCCGCTTCTTTGTGGAGGGGCAGAACCTGTTCACCATCTCCGGCCTTCCGGAGGGCATCGACCCGGAATCTCCGGGCGTGAACAACGGTTATTATCCGCAGCAGCGCATGCTGATGGGCGGCATTACTCTGACGCTTTAAATGGGAGGAAAAGGTATGAAAAAAGTATTGTTTCTGACCGCAGCCCTTGCTGCACTGGTCTCCTGCAACAAAACGCTGGACCTTACGCCTACGGACCGCGTATCGGCCAAGACCCTGTGGGAAACCACCCATAATGCCGAATACTCCGTGAACCACCTGTATTCTTATCTGTGGGGCTATTATTCCGCACCTACTGCAGCCGGCCTCACGGAAGCCCTCACGGACGAGCTCAAGTACACCTCGTACAATTTCAACGCGATGGCGTACATCCCTTCCTATCTGGCCTATTTCGAGAGCACCGTCACGGCGCAGACCATTGACGTGTATCTGGGCATGTGGGGTTCCCTGTATACGGCCATCCGCGAAACCAATGAAGCCATCAGCTACCTGCATACGTACGGGCAGATGAAACAGGAGGAGAAGACCCGTCTGGAGGGCGAACTTCGCTTCCTGCGCGGTTACTTCTACTTTGAACTCATCAAGCGTTACAAGGATGTTATCCTGTACGACGAAGACCTTACTTCCATTGTCAAGGACAAAGCGGTGTCGCCGGAGAGCAAGGGCTGGGATTTTGTCCAGGCCGATTTGAACTTTGCCGCGGACAACCTGCCCGATGCTGCCGCCGCGAATGGCCGCATCAACAAAGGCATGGCCTACGGCTTGCTTTCCCGTGCGATGCTGTATGCCAAGCGCTATGATGCCGTCATCGCCGCTGCCAATGCCGTTGCCGAACTCGGCTATAGCCTGGAGCCCCGGTATGCCGATGCCTGTGGCAAATCGCTTGCTGCCGGCAACCGCGAGGCCATACTCCAGTATACTTTTGACTATGCCTCCGGTCTTACCCACAGCTTTGACTTCTATTACACCCCGGGCGGCGACTTTGCCATCCAGGACATGAAAGGCGGTGCCTATGCCGTTCCCACGCAGGAGATAGTGGAGAGCTATGAACTGGCAACGGGCGGTTTCCCGTCCTGGAGCGCCTGGCATGCTTCTACTACCAATACACCGCCCTATGCACAGCTGGAACCTCGTTTCCATGCGACCATCCTGTACAACGGCGCCCCCTGGAAAGACCGCACCATTGAGCCGTATGTGGGCGGTGTCGATGGCTGGGCCACCTGGAAGACAGACAAGGAGCCCAAGGGAAAAACCGTTACCGGTTATTATCTGCGTAAACATGTGGACGAGAGCTATGATGTCTCGACCTCCGGTAGCAGCCATCCTTTCACGCTGCTCCGCTACGGTGAGGTGCTGCTCAATAAGGCCGAAGCTTGCTACCGGACGGGCGATGCCGCCGGAGCCAATGCTGCCGTACGAGCCATCCGCGCCCGTGTGGGGCTCCCTTATTCGGACAAGAGCGGAGATAATCTGTGGAAAGCCATTGTTCAGGAAAGGAAAGTGGAACTGGCTTTCGAGGGACTGCGTTACTGGGATCTTCGCCGGTGGGAGATGGCTGCACAGCCCTATCCCGATGGCCTGAGCGCTTATCAGCAGCACGGTCTTAAGATTGAGCCCGAAGGAAGTGGCTTCCGTTACACCTATGTGTCCGTGGACGAGAAAAACCGTAACTTCCCGGAGCGTCTGTACCGCTTCCCGATGCCCAAATCGGAACTGGAATCCAATTCGCTTGTGAACCAATATGATGAATGGAAGTAGTATGAAAAAGTATCTGTATATTCTTTCTGTCGTGCTGTTGGCCGTGGTTTCCTGCCATAAGCCTGAATATATAGCACCCACCGCCGAACGGCAGGGACTTACCAGCCTTACTGCCATCCTGGTAGAGGGCCCGTATGCAGGGCAGGAACTGGCCAAACTGACCATCACGGACCCGGACGCCACTTACCTGGAGATTCCTATCCCGTTCTATTATCCGGAAATCTCCAATGAGGAAACGCTCATCTACATGATGAAACTGCGCGTTCAGGCGGAACTGCAGCCCAATTACAAGATCAGCCCCAAACTGGGTGTGCTGGACCTGACGGAGGAAAACAAGTTTACGCTTACGGATCCGAGCGGGAAATCCCGTGAGATTGTCATTACCGGCAAGCGCTCCAAGTCTTCTTCCTGCGCCCTGGTTGCCCTGATGGTGGAAGATGTGAAAACATCGGCCGTCATCTATGAGGAGTCGTCCAAAATCCTGATCCCTTATCTGGAAGACCTTTCCGCCGTACAAGTTACCGGCCAGGTTACCCCGCATGCCAAACTCCTGAAAGTGAATGGCAAAGCCTACAACGAAAAAGCCAAATACAACCTGAATTCGGGCGCTACCGTTACCGTGCAGGCCCACGATGGCGTTACCGAACGCACCTATACCGTGGAGCAGGGGATTCCCAGCCTGCTTGGCTCCGGCATGCGCGAGGAATCGGTTGCCCGCCTGTTCAATGTGGACCCGGAGACCATGGCCGGCCTTCCGCCGTACTCGGACGATTCCTATGTTTCGCTGGCCGGTCTGGGTACATACGTTATTGTAGGCCTGGGCAATGGCCGTACTCCGCTGTACCTGGATGCCTTTACCGGCGCCAAGAAGGGGCAGATCAACCTGGGAAGTGCCGTTGCCGACTGTCTTACCAGTGACGATGCCGGCAATCTTGTAATCGCCAACTTTGCTACCGGCGGTATGGAAGCGCAGGATGTGAATGTGTACGTGACCCGTTCCGTGACAGAGGCACCGACACTGCTCTATACCTTCTCCAATCCGGCCATAACGCCGGTAGGCCATCGCATCAAGGTGTCCGGTAACGTAAACGGGAACGCCTGCATTGCCCTTACGGCAGAGGGTATTGAAGGGGTAACGCTTTCCTCCGAAGTTGTGTATCTGCTGGTCCGTGACGGCGCTGTAACGGAGGTCAAGGTGAAAGACTTCGCCGGACTCAACATGGGCTGGGGCCCCGCTCCGGTGAATAATGCAACGGTTTGTCCGGCCTCTGCAGACCCGGATAAGGATGGCTGGTTCCTGGACTATTATGAAGGCAATGTAGATCCTTCCGTAACCAGTGAAAGTGCCGAATGTTATATCCTTCACTACGTTGACGCCAAGGACCGTGACTATTGGCTGGATTTGGTAGGTAACTGGGGCGTGAATCCCAACTGTTTGGACCTCAAGGTGTTCAATGGCACTCCTTACCTGACGCTCTTTGCCGTGAGCCATTTCCCGCAGTGGGAAATTCGCCCCAAACTGCGCCTGTACGACGCCACCGACCCTTCCTCCGCCCGTCTGCTTCTGAGAAATGACAATCTGGCTATTTTCCAGAAGGGGGGCCGCAACGAACCCACCGGAGCCTCCGGCGACGTGGTCCTTGTGCCTTCTGTAGACGGTTACCGCATGTATCTGTATTATTATGACCACCATACGCAGGTGATTGGTGCCTACGTAGCAGACTGTTTCGAGATATGAGAAAGGTATTTTATTTGATGGGCGTAGCGCTCGCTTTGGTCGCTACCGCCTGCGGATGCAACAAGCAGGGAAGTGGTATTCCCGAGGTTTGGCCCTGGGACGATCCCGATGCCGATGACGCTCCCTGGGAGGAAATCACGGATGGGCGTTACGGTACCCTTCCTGCATACGTGAAGATTTATCATTCTCCTGCCAAACTAAAGGGCGCCAAGGCCGAAGCCTACATTGCCACGGTGGACCTTACGCAGGCTTCCTGGCATGTATGGGGCCTGAGGGACCCGGAGTTGGACGGCAGTGAAGATGCCCTGAAGACCCCCACGCAGGTGTACAATGCGGAGGGAAGTCCCGCTCTGGTAATGAACGGCGGTTTCTTCTATGTGGATTCTGGCACCAATTATCCGGCCAGCATGGCTGTGGAGAACGGTGAACTGCTCTCTCCCAACATCAACTATGCTTCGGAGGATTGGGTGACGCTGTATTATCCTACCAAGGCTGCCTTTATCGAGCATGTCAATGGCAAGATTGAGGCTTCCTGGACCTATTTCTCCGACATGGAGCATCACTACATTTACCAGACTCCTGCGGAGAACGGCTATGGGAGCACGCCGCAGGCGGTACCTGGCCCCAGCTTTCCGTCTGAGGGGGCGCTTTTTGAGGCAAAGACCGCCATTGGCGCCGGCCCTGTCCTCATTAAGGATAAGCAGATTCGGAATACCTGGCGCTTCGAATGCCTCCCCGGAGACTACGATGTGAATTGTCTCAACCCGGATCCGCGCACCGCGATTGGGGTTACTGCGGACAAAAAGCTGGTGCTCTTTGTGTGCGAAGGCCGTGAGATGACCGAAGGCGTAAAGGGCTATTCTACGGAGAACGTGGCAAAAATCCTGCTGGAGTTTGGTTGCACGGATGCTGTGAACCTGGATGGCGGTGGCTCCACCTGTCTTCTTATAAATGGCATAGAAACGGTCCAACCCACCGATGGCGCGCAACGTTCCGTTGGAAGTTGCATCTATATTAAATAGAGACTATGAAAAAATGGTGGACGATACTGCTCGCGCTTTCGGTTGTGTGCTGCACACGGCCGGATACGCCAGCGCCCACCCCTGAACCGGAACCGGATCCAACTCCTGTTACTCCGGTAAATCCGGAACCTACGCCGGCGCCGCAGGCCAAGCCCCGTTTTGTGTGGATTGATGCATCGGCCAACTTTCGCTTCTACGCCAATGACAAGGCGTATATTGCGAAGGAACTCAGGCAAGTGGCCGATTGTGGCTTCTCGGACATTGTGGTGGATGTGCGTCCCACGGAGGGCACAGTGCTTTGGCATTCGTCCGTAGCTCCTGAGGCGCGCCGTCTTGCCGCATGGGTGGGTAGCAGTTACCGTTTCATCGAGCGCACCGCAACCTTCGACTATTTGCAGGCGTTTATCGACGCGGGTCATGCCGCAGGACTGCGCGTGCATGCGGCCATCAACACCTTCGTGGGCGGTTATGGCGGCTATTATGGCCTGGAGAGCGAGGGCCCCATTTTCACCGGCGACATCCCTGCCTCCTGGGCTTCCACGGATTATACGGCCGACGGTCTGCGGAGCGCCTATTACGACGGTGTACAGGGAACGGTGTTCCTGAACCCGGCTAATGACGATGTGCAGGCGTATCTGCTGTCGCTGCTGAAGGAACTGGCCGCCTACGATGTGGATGGTATCGTCCTGGACCGTTGCCGCTATTCCGATGCCGGGCTCCAGAGCGACTTCTCCGAGACCTCGCATCAAAAGTTCGTAGAGTATCTTGGACATGAGCCTGCCAAATGGCCTGTCTTCGAGGCGGGGGTGGAGGATGTTCCCACTGCCATGGGAGATGACCAGTATGCTTGGCTCACGTTCCGCGTCAAGACCATTCACGACTTTGTGGAAAGGGCTGCGGACGCCGTTCATGGCGTGAATCCCGACGTTCACTTTGGCGTGTATGTGGGGGCTTGGTACTCGTCCTATTATCCTTCTGGCGTCAACTGGGCCAGTCCGCGTTACCAGACGCACAAGGCCTATCCTCGCTGGGCCAATAGCGAGTACCATAAGTATGGCTTTGCAGACCATTGTGACTTCATGCTGCTGGGGTGCTATGCGGCATCGGCCAGTATTTATGGAACTACGGAGTGGACCATGCAGGGATTCTGCACCCGTGCACGGAGCCTGCTTATGGGCGATACGGTTTTCGCCGGCGGGCCGGATGTAGGGAACCCTACCGGTTGGGAGAACGGAGGCAAGAGTGCCGCCATCCCCAAAACCGTGGATGCCTGCATCAACGCAGCCGATGGCTATTTTGTCTTTGATTTGTGTCACATACGGATGTTCGATTATTGGACACCGTTTAAAAATGCTTTTTCAAATTACCTTAACACTTTAAACCAATAACGTTATGAAAAAAGTTCTTTATCTGATCGCTGCAGCCCTCGTCACTGTAGTGGCTTGCAACAAGAACACTCCGGACCCCAAACCGGATCCCACTCCTGATCCTACCCCTACGGTTCCGGATCTCACGCTTTCCACTCCCAAGATTGTGGATGTGGCTGGCGAGTCTTCCATCTACACGGTGAAGTTCAATGCCGGTAAGGCTTGGACCGCCACCCTGAGCTATCCCGACGGTTCCAAGTCCGGTGCTGTTCTTGCCAAGGAAAAAGGCGAGGCCGCTGACGACGTGGAACTGAAAGTGACCTTCCAGGGACTGACCGAGGAACAGATGGGCCGCCTGATCCAACTGGATCTCAAGGCCGGTTCCACCACCGAGAGCATCCTGTTCTTCCAGGGCCTTGTCTTCCTTCCGGACAACGAGGAAGAAGTACCCACCATCCCTGTGGCCGGTGGCAAGTACAACCTGAACATCCTCACCAACATGGATGTTACCATCAAGAAGTATGATGGCGCCGAGGAAGCCTTCCCTTGGGCTCCTGTTACCTTCAATCAAGATGAAGCTGCCCACAAGATTTCCCTGGCATTCAACGTCGCTGCCAATACCGGTTACGATGCCCGTACATGCTATGTGAAATTCACCATGCCGGAGATCCAGGTCCCCGTTCTGGACGATGATGGAAATCCCACCGGTGAAACTACGGATATGGTGACTCGCTTCTACCTGGCCCAGGAAGGTATTGCAAAGGTGGATTGGGCTGTTAGTCTTAAAGAACCCTTCAACGCAACGAGTATTGAAACTGAAGAGGAGATTCATGACGCAACTGCTTCTATTGCTTACTTTGATGGCAAGTTGCTTGTTTCTGACTCCTATGCGATTTATGCTTTTGATCCGGCAACCGGAGCAGCTTCATCAATCTCTGTTCCTGAGAGTCTTCCCGTCCAGTCTATTACAAATGACGATGCTGGTAATTTGCTGATGGCAACTCTTATCCCTTATCAAGGGGTAGGTAGTGTGTATGCCGTGAGAGCATCAGATACTAAGATGGCTAATCCTGTGAGACTAATTCCTTGGGTGAACGAGGCCTGGTCTGGCTCACATGGCGCAGATAAAGTTGCAGCCAAGGGAGATGTCTTCGGAAACGGAATTGTAACCATGATGTATGGTGGCGTTGGCCAATATGGAGGACTGTCTTATTGCCTTGCTTGGGAAATCAAAAATGGTGCAGCCGACGTATATGATTACAATGAATGGAATAAATCATCACATCTAATTAATGATAACGCATGGTTCACAACTCCTACATTGGTAGATGACCTGTGGCTTTCCAACCGTGCCGCATTCGTTCCTGCTGGCCCGGCAGTATCTGACGGCTTCTTCTACTGCGGGTATGATGGCCTTTACAATCTCTATTATCATAATGGAACAGAGTGGAAAGCTATTGTCGAGGGTGTAGGCGGCTGGGATGGCAGTATTATGGGTATGGGCAGCACTACCTGGAATGGTAAGAAAATCCTGGCCGGAGTCCGTTTGGGTTATACCTTTTCATGGGGCCCCATGCCGTCTGCATTATGGATTCTTGACGTTACTGATGTCGAAAGTCCTATTCTATTGAGTAACGGTGCGGTTAACGGCCTTGAGGATCAGGCTATTACAGGTGGCAATAATGACAGTACTGCAGATGTGATTCTTAGAGTCGAAGGCGACAAACTCGTTGCATACCTCGTTGATACTTCACATGGTATCCTGATGAAAAAATCTTTCCCGGCGCTTTAAACTTGTGAAGTAATTGTTTGCTACTGTTTATTACGTAGATTTTGCCCCCGTACTTTTTTGCGGGGGCATTTTTTAAAAATCGCTGATAATTAGATGATTGCTTGTGTGGAAGGTCGTGGGGCACTTGTGGCTGATAGCCAAAAGTGGTATATTTGCTGTTACAACTACAGAAAAAGCTATGAAACGCAGATCTTTCCTGAAAAATGCGGCATTCCTGACGGGGGCGGCGGTAGCGGCACCGGCGCTCAAGGCGTGTCGCTTGGCCCCCGACAGCCCTTCCGGTGCGGCACCGGAGCTTCCCGTTTCCGGGAATTTTCACTTCCGGGCTGACGGCAGTTTTACCGTGCTGCAGTTTACGGATACGCACTATATTGCCGGAGACCCGCGCTCGCAGCGCGCCCTGGAATGCGTGAAAGAGGCCGTGGAGGCGGTGAAGCCGGACCTGGTGATTCATACCGGAGACATCCTCTTCGGCCGTCCGGACATAGAAAGTGCAATGGAAATCCTTGCGCCTTTGGCCCAAAGCGGCATCCCTTGGGCGGTGGCCCTGGGGAACCATGACGCCCAGTTCGGAACCCCGCGTGAAGCCGTGTTCCAGGCCATCCGGGAGCTGCCCGGCTGCGTGAACTTGCCGCCCAAGGAAGGGGTGTACGGCTGTTCCAACGATGTGCTCACCCTTTCCGGAAACAAGGGAGTGGAACGTGTGTTTTATCTCTTCGACTCCATGGATGCCGTGGTGCTGAAAGGGGAGGAGGAAATCCACTGCTATGACTATATCCGCCACAGCCAGATAGGCTGGTATCGTTCCCATAGTGAACGGTTTACGGAGATGAATGGAGGCCGGCCCGTGCCCTCCCTGGCCTTTTTCCATATTCCGCTTCCTGAACTGCCGGAGGCGCTTGCCAAGGGTATTGCGCCCATCGCCGGAAACAACGGGGAGCCGCCTTGCCCGTCCCGTTTGAACAGCGGCCTTTTCGCCCAGTTCCGCGAGCTGGGGGATGTGCAGGCTATCGTCACCGGGCACGACCATGACTGTGACTACGTGCTCCCGTACGGCCCGCTCTATTTCATCTATGGCCGGTTCAGCGGCGGCGACACCATCTACAACCACCTGGGCCGGCAAGGCTATATCCCATCCGACGGCCCTACGGCGCCCGGAACCGTCCCTGGCTGCCGCCTGTTTCAGTTCCGCGAAGGAGAGCCCGGCTTCCGCACCTGGGTCCGTCTGATGGGCGGCGAGGCGCAGCAACCGCTCACCCTGCCGTGGAGATAAACCGCAGTGTGTCAGTGATTTAAAAATTGTAATCATCTATGAATAAGCACATTACCTCCACGCTTTGGGCCCTCCTGCTCTGCGGGTTCCTGGTTTTGGGCTGCACTGCCAGGCAGGAAGCGCAGAAACCCTCCTTTGTATGGATAGAGGCTGGCGCCAATTTCGGCAGCTATGCCAATGACGCGGATTCCATTGCCAGGGACTGTGCCCGCATTGCGCAAATGGGGTTTACGGACCTTGTGGTGGAGGTGCGTCCCACATCCGGCGATGCCCTGTTCAAGAGCCGTGTGGTGCCGGAACTCCGGCAAATCCCGGGCTGGAGCCCCAACGGTTATGTGCTCCGGGAACGCACGGCCAGTTTCGATTACCTGCAGGCCTTTATCGACGCCGGGCACAAGGCGGGCCTGAAGGTACATGCGGGTGTAAATATGATGGTCGGCGGCTGGAAAGCGCCGGGTATTGAGCATGGAATGGTATACGACCGGCCGGAGCGGCAAAGTTGGTGCGCCGTGGACTATACGGCTGACGGCCGTCTTGTCAACCATGCGCAGGACACTTCCACGCTGGGCGGCCGTTTCCTGGACCCGGCCAACCCGGACGTGCAGAATTTCCTCCTCACCATGTTGGAGGACCTGGCCTCCTATCAGGGCCTGGACGGCATTGTGATGGACCGCTGCCGCTACGACGACTATGCCCTGGATGCCGGCTATACGGAAGAAGCGTATAAGCAGTTCTCCGAGTACATCGGCAGGGAACCGGAGCGCTGGCCCGTGTTCGCGGAGCCCGGGCACGTTTTCCTGGAGGGCACGCCGGATGAGCTGGAAATCCAGTGGCTCACGTTCCGCTGCCAGGTGATTCACGACTTTGTAGCCCGTGCTGTGGAAAAGGTGCATGACACCTGTCCGAGCCTGCCGATAGGCGTATATGTGGGCGCCTGGTTCAGCGAGTATTACCGGAGCGGCGTCAACTGGACCAGCCCGCGGTATGACCTTGCCAGGGAGGAACCCACCTATGCATGGGCTACGCCCGAATATCAGGCCACCGGTTTTGCGGACCTGGTCGATTTCATGATTCTGGGCGCATACTGCCCGGCGGCCGACATACACGGGAACGTGGAAAAGACCATGGAGGGCTTTGCCAAACTGGGCCGCAAGCGCCTCTGCGGCGAGGTGACGTTCTACAGCGGTCCGGACATCGGCAATGAAAAGGGCTTTGAAAAGGGCGGCAGGGGAGACCTGCTTCCGGAAATCAGGGCTACCATGCAAAAAGAGGCCGATGGATTTTTCCTCTTCGACCTCTGTCACATTCGTGCGTTCGATTACTGGGATTACCTGCGCTAGATTTTCAACTTGATTCCCAACTTTGTGAGCCCCCATGCGCAGCCGATGTATACTGCAGCCATGAGGGCGCATTTGGCTACGCCCACCCAGCCGGTGAGCCAAGGTGCCGGCGTGGGCATCACGGCCACCCACAGGGCAATGAACAGATACGGAATCATGTACACGGTGAGCGTGGCGGTCCCGGCAGGCTGCAAGGGCTTGAACCAGGCGGTCCAGCCTTTGCGTTCCATCAAACGAAGCATGGTGTAAAGCGCTACGGACAAGGCGCTTACATACAGGCACCAGGGGAGTGTCCCCAGGTTCTTGGATACAATCCAACCCGTATGGAAAGCCATGCCCAGCACGGCCAGGACGGCTGCGGCGGCAAAGCCCAGCCCTATCCGGAAGGAAGGCCTCCTCTCCTGGAGACTCCAGTCGGCCAGGGTGAGCATAAGGCCGCCCAGGCCCATCACGGCGCCATAACCTTCGCCCAGTTGCAGCGCATGTGCCAGGTCTCCCAGGAAATTGGGGCCGATAAAGGTGCTGCCGTCCCGCATGGGTACGACAGTAAGGTTGATAAAGGCGAGGAGCCCCCAGAGTACAGCCAGCACCCACTTACGCTCCCGGAAGAGCAGGTAGGCCATGGCGCAGAAAAGATACATCCAGCCAATCTGTCCCAGGATACCCCACCAAAGGCCTTCGAAGAGGGCGCCGTCCGGTGTCTGGTAAGCCAGGGCGAGCCCCAGCAGCAAGGCGCCGCCGGAGAGTTTGAGCCAGCGGGCCGGCTTCCAGTCCTTGGGGTATTGATTCCATGTGAGGAAGAATCCCACCACCATCAGGAAAGTCCAGAGTGCCCGGTTGCCCGCCATTTCGCGCGATTCCTGGTTGCAGATGAATGCGCCCATGACAAGCAGCGCCAGCGTCCGGCTGAAGATATGCAGCACGGTGCTTTCCGTACTGAATCCCTTGGCAATCCGGCGTTCAAGGGCATAGGGGATGGACATGCCCATGGCAAAAAGGAACATGGGAAAGACGATGTCTGATAGGCCCATGCCGTCTTCCAGGGTGGCAAAATGCTCCATCCAGTGCGGCACGTTGAACACTTTCCAGAATTCGTTCACAAATACCATCAGGGTCATGGTCAGACCCCGGAACATGTCAATTGAGAGGTTTCTTTTGTTCATATTCAGGTGTGTTTACCCACGTCTCGTTGGCCCAGCCCACGCTGCGGCCGGTTCCCCGTACCTCGCCGCGGATGCCTTTCTCCTGCAACTCGCGGAAGCCGGGTTCACCGGGTTTCAGGTCCAGGAAAGGCAGCAGGTAGCAGCCCCTGTCCAGCAGCACTTGCTGCACTTCGGATGCCGGCACTTCGTGCACCTGCCGGCGGCTCTTGACAGCAAGCGCAGCCAGCGCTCCGGCCGCCTGCCCCAGTTCCATCACTACAGGTTGCAGCCGTGTGCCGCCGTTCATTTCCCAACTCACGGAGATGGCTTTGTCCGCCACCAGAAAATCTTCCACCCGCACGGGCACCAGCACGCCCAAGGGCACGCTGAAAGAGGGAATGCGGCCCCACCATAAGTGGGCCAGTTCCTCCCGGCGGGGATTCTGTACATGGTGATGGTCCACGGGATAGTCGCCCACGGCCACGGCGCGGGTGTACAGGTCGAACCGATAGGGTTCCTTGGCCGCTTCCACTGTCATGGTGTCGCGTCCGGCGATGCGCCGCGCTTCCCGCCAGTAGGGGAAGAAGGGGAGACCGTCTTCCGTGGGATATACGTCGTCGGCTATTCCCCAATGGCTGTATCCCAGTTCCTTTTGCAGGAAGTATACATAGCCCAGCGTACGCTGTTTGGCCAACTGTATCACCGAATCCCGCGCTGCGGGCGTCATGTCCAAGTACTCGGCAAAATAGTCGTTGGCGCATACCGGCCAGTTGAGCATGATATGCCCGTCCGGGAGCCGGCCATAGGACAGCATCATTTCCGGGCTCCAGAGCTGCTGGCCCAGGGGATTCTTGCCGTCCACGTTGGTGGCCAGCGGGTTGTCGCAGCAGTTGAAATACAGCGTGCGGTCATAGCCCGCCGGTTCCTCCAGGGGCACGGGGCGGTCATATTCTTTGATGATGGCGACGTAGGTGAAGTCCTGGGCCGATACCCGGTCCCGGAGTGCCTCGCAGCCGGCCATTTCCGCCACTGTCCCCAGTTCCGTTCCGTCCACGAGCACCTTCGTCTTTACCCGCGTTCCGTCCGAGAGGGAGATCGTCCAGCCAAGGTTTTTTTTGTCGAGGCCGGTGAGCCTGGTGCGGCAGCGCAGCTCCACGCCGGATTCCGCAGCCATATTCCGCAAGATTTCCGCTCCGGTGCGCGGATTGAAAAGGATGTTGGACACCCAGCCGGACTTGAGCGCCTCATATCCGCCGTAGCGGGCCGCCAGCGAATCCGTGAATTCCCCGAACAGGCCGCCCCGCAGCCGGTAATTTCCGTCGATGGCACTCACGCCGGCGCTGGTGAGCATGCCGCCCAGCCAGGGCGTCGGTTCCACCACAAGCACCGATGCACCGCCGCGTGCCGCCTCAATGGCGGCCATGCTTCCCCCGGCTCCGCCGCCAATCACGACCACATCGTAAGTCCGGGTGCAAGAAAGGGCTGTGGCAAACACCAACAGCCCTGTAAGGAGGCGTTTATTGTTCACGTTTCTTGGTTTCCACGGCTTCTGAGAGGGCATCGCGGAAGGCGATGGCCGATTTTTCTATGTCATATTGTTCCATGGACTTGGCGTGCCTCATGCCCATTTCCCAGCGCTCCTTGGGGTGGTCCAGCCAATAGTCTATGCGCTGGGCCAGGGCTTCCGGGTTCTCGGCCGGGAACTTGCAGCGGCGGTCCAGGGCAAATTGCGAAGTTCCGCTGTACCGGCTTACGGCAATGACCGGGCAGGCGCCCTGCTGCATGGCTTCCATGATGGACAGGCCTTCTACCTCGATGGGGGCGCAGTGCGGGCACAAGTCGGCCTTGGCGGCCAGTTGGCGCAATTCGTCATGGTTGTAGAAGCCGAAGTTAGGTTCATAGCCAAAAACGCCTTCCTTGTACATTTGGGACGCTTTTTTCTTGTACCGCTTGCTCTGGGGACCGTTTCCGGCAAAGTAGAGTTGGATGCGTTTGGCGTATTTGCTGTAGCGCATGGCTTCCATGAGTGTGGGCTGGTCTTTCTCATGTGCCAGACGGCCGATATACAGGATGTTAAAGGGCCGATTGGGGTCCAGGTAATTCTCTGGCGGGGTTTCCGGCCGGGTGCAGGCTTCCTGGATAAGACCGTTGGAAATGACGCCCAGCTTGGCTTTGAAATGGTAACGGCGCAGGCGGTCCAGTACGGCCTCGGTGGGGCACTGGACAAAGTCGCAGTAGTTATAAATGTGTTTTCTCCATGCTTTAAGCAGGGTCTGGTTAAGCCACTTCCAGTTGCGAAGCGGACCAATTCCCAGCGAGTAAGTCAGGTTTTCCGGGAACATATGGAAGGTAGCCGTAATGGGCTTGCCCAGTTTCCTGGCTACCTTGATGGCCTTCCACTGCAGGACGAACATTTCTTCCAGGTGGACGACATCGGCCCAGCGGACGGCTTCCTCAATCACTTTCATGTCTCCTTCCGCGTAGGAGAATCCGCTGGAACGGATGATGGGCTGAAAGATGGGGAAAATGAATTCCTTAAGGGGAAAATCCGGTTGGGGACCGTTGGGGTCCGGGTTGGGCCCGGCCAGGATACGGACATCTTCTCCGAGTTTTTTTAACTCGGCAACCGTGCGGCGTCCTGATGCTGATATTCCGTTTCCTCGAATGTAGTAGTTGTTAATTACGAACAGTATCTTCATTGTTTTGTTTAGGTTTATCATCCGATGCCGGTTTTTCCGGTTCGTCGCCGTGGGAATCCTTGTATTTGAAGCGGCGAATCTTTTGGGTGGCGGTTTTCTCAAAGGGCTCCTTCATGGCATCGACCTCGCCAATCTTGGAGTTGCGGCCTACGGTTTTGTTCACCCATTCCATGACGGCATTCTTGCGGGCCTCCAGTTCCTCGAACCACTTGTCCTCCGTGGACTGGTTCCAGTCAATGGCGTTGTCCTGGAACTTCACAAGGGCTACCAGTTTGCCGTCGCGTTCCATCACCAGTGACTCTTCCACGCCTTCGATGTTGTTGATTACCTGCTCAATCTCCTCCGGATAAATGTTCTCGCCGGAAGGACCCAGGATGGTGTTGTTCAGGCGGCCTTTGATAAAGTAGTAACCGTCTTGGTCCACGGTGGCCACGTCGTTGGTGTGGAACCAGCCTTTGTCGTCCAGCACTTGCATGGTGCGCTCCGGGTCTTTGTAATAGCCCAGCATCACGTTGTCGCCGCGGACCACAATTTCTCCTTCTCCATTGGCCGGATTCACGTTGTCCAGCCGGATGTCCACCTTGTAGGAGGCTACGCCAATGGAGCCAATCTTTTTTTTCTTGTTCACCATGGCGTTGCACACCAGCGGTGCGGTTTCTGTAAGGCCATAGCCCACGGCGTAAGGGAAGTGACAGTCCTTGAGGAAGGCCTCTACGGCGGGGTCCATCTTGGCACCGCCTACCCCGAAGAAGACCAGCTTGCCGCCAAAGGTTTTCACCATGCGCCGGCCAATGAACCAGTGCAGCAGGTGAGGAAGGTGTTTATCGGCCCAGGAAAGCACGCGGCTTTTCTTGATGGTGGGCCATACGCTGTTTTTGACCACTTTTTCTATAATCAGCGGCACGGAACAGATGATGGTGGGTTTTACTTTCTTCATGGCCGGCAGCAGCACGGCGGGTGCAGCCGGTTTCTGCAGCGTATAGCAGGTGGCGCCTACGTAGAACGAGTAGATGGTGGAAACGTTCATCTCATAGGCGTGGGCGGCCGGCAGGATGCTCAGGAAGCGGTCCCGCTGGAAGGCGGGTTGCGCCTTGAAGGAGGCCGCCAGGTTCTGGCAGATGTTCCGGTGGCTGAGCATGACGCCTTTAGCGTTTCCGGTGGTGCCGGAAGTATAAATGATGGCGGCAAGGTCGTCCGGGAATGGCTCTTTCACCCAGCCGTTGCATTTGAAATCTTCCTTGTCCTTCTTGAGAAATTCGAAGGTTTCAATGTCGATGACAAGCGTAAGTTTTTTGCGGCACTCCTCGCTTAGTTTCCCCATCATGCGCTGGGAGATGAACAGCACCTTGGACTCCGAATGGGTGAGGATGTTGGTAACCTCGTTCTCGGAGACATCCTGCAGCATGGGAACGGCAATACGGCCGTAGGCGGTGGCAGCGAAGAAGGCTACCACCCAGTTGGGCATGTTCTGCGACAGGATGGCTACACGGTCTCCGTGTTTGATGCCAAAGCGGGACATGCGCTGGGACAGGCGTTCCACCTTGGTACGGAATTCCGCATAGGTATATTTTTGACCGCCATCCACGTACTGGTAGGCGATGTTCTTGGCGTAAGTAGTTGTGGCGTAGTCAAAAACCTTGTGGAGAGTGGTGCAGTAGTTTTCGCGGGAACGATACTTGCGCCAGGCTTTGTAGGGACTTTTGATTTTCTTTGCCATAAAGATTCAGGTTTACGGTACAATGAATTTTTCTTTGTGGAAGCCCTGGATGCCCAGAGGACGATAGTGGTCGTAGATGCGTTTCATATCGGCCTTGGGGTCATCCGTGAGTTCAAAGGGCTCGCCGACGCTGATTTTCTTGCGGCCCCAGTCATAGTAGCCCAGGTACACTGTTGCGCCGGTTTCGCGGGCAATGAGATGATAGCCGCTCTTCCAGTTTTTGGTGGCTTTGCGGGTGCCTTCCGGGGCAATGGCCAGGTGGAACTCCGGGGCCTCTTCCATGTGAGTAATCAGGCTCTTGACCATGGATGCGGCTGATGCGCGTTCTACGGGAACGGCGCCACAGGCCCTCAGAATGGGCCCCAGGGGCCAGAAGAAGAATTCTTTTTTGATCATGATATGGGCTACCTTTCCAAACTGGGTATAGAACAGGTAGCTTACCAGGAAGTCCCATACGGTGGTATGGGGCACGCCCAGTACAATGGCTTTGGGCTCTTTCATGGGACCGCCTACGCTTTCCCAGCCCATTTTCTTAAGGGCCCACCCACAGAATTTGGCCCAGCGGGGTCCTACTTCCGATTTGACTTTTGCCATAGTTTATATGTTTACGTCTTCCAGTTCTTTCTCACTGCGGAGGTTGTCCATCACAAAGTGCTGGCGTTCATAGGTGTTGATGCCCATGTAGAACTCCATGATGGTGGAGATGGATTCCTCGTCCGAGAGTTTTACGGTATCCAGGCGCATGTTCTCGCCGATAAAGTCTACGAATTCGTCCGAGGAAATTTCTCCCAGGCCTTTGAAGCGGGTGATTTCCACGCCGGTTTTGAGCTCTTTTACGGCTTTGTCGCGCTCCTCTATGGAGTAGCAGTAGCGGCGCTCCTTTTTGTTGTGGACGCGGAACAGGGGCGTTTGCAGGATATAGACATGCCCGCGGCGGATGAGCTCCGGGTAGTACTTCATGATAAAGGTGAGCACCAGCATGCGGATGTGCATGCCGTCGTCATCGGCATCCGTTGCCACGATAATATTATTGTAGCGCAGGTTGTCCAGGTCCTCCTCTACGCCCAGGGCGTTGATAAGGAGGTTGAGTTCCTCGTTCTCTGCCACGCGGCGACGGCTCTCCTTGAAGCAGTTGATGGGTTTGCCGCGGAGGCTGAACACCGCCTGGTTGTTGGCGTTGCGCACCTTGGTGATGGTACCGGATGCGGAGTCTCCCTCCGTGATGAAGATGGAGGTTTTTTCCCGCTGGTCTTCCATGCCCTTGGGGAACTTGACATCCGAGAAGTGATAGCGACAATCCCTGAGTTTACGGTTATAGACGGCCGTTTTCTTGGCGCGCTCGCGGGTTTTCTTTTGTACGCCGGCAATCTCTTCGCGCTCTGCCTGGGACGACTTGATT
The DNA here is from genome assembly GCA_947305045.1 of uncultured Bacteroidales bacterium. Next base: position 22,373 of record CAMZCW010000015.1, read on the forward strand.
TTGTCCTCTATGATGGGGACAATCTCCATGTTCCGGTGCAGGTAGTCGTTCAGGTTCTTGGTGACAAAGTCGTTCACGAAGGTGCGGATGGTGGGACCGCGGTCTACCGACGAGGTTCCGTCCTTGCCCTTCACCTGCTTTTCCCACATGTAGGTGCTGCCCAGTTTAGTTTTGGTCTGCCCCTCGAAGATGGGCTCCTGGATTTGGATGGAAATGGCGCCTACCACGCCCTGGCGGATGTCCTCCGGTTTGTAGTCCTTCTTGAAGAAGTCCTTGAAGGTTTTGGCGATGGCCTCACGGTATGCCGCCAGGTGGGTGCCGCCGTCGCGGGTATTTTGGCCGTTGACAAAGGTGGCGATGTTTTCTCCGTAGCTGTTGCCATGGGTGAGGACCACCTCAATGTCCTCTCCTTCCAGGTGAATGAGGGGGTACAGGGGCGTCTCGCTCATGTTTTCCGTCACCAGGTCCAGCAGGCCGTTTTCACTCTTGTACGCGGTACCGTTCAGGTTCAGGGTAAGGCCCTTCTTGAGGTAGGAGTAGTTCTTGACCATGGTCTCCACAAACTCCATGTGGAAAGAAAAGTCGTTGAACATTTCCTCGTCCGGGGTGAAGCGGATGAAGGTGCCGTTTTTCTCATTGGACGGGACAATGGCGGCTTCCAGCAGGTTGCCGCGCGTGAAATGGGCATACGAGCACTGGCCGTCGCGGTAGGAAGCTACATAAAAGTCGATAGACATGGCGTTGACGGCCTTGGTGCCCACGCCGTTCATGCCTACGCTCTTCTTGAAGTTGGTATCGTCAAACTTGCCGCCGGTGTTGAGCTTGGAAGTGGCATCTACCACCTTGTTGAGCGGAATGCCGCGGCCGAAGTCCCTCACCGTCACGGTTTTATCCTCAATGGTGATATCGATCCGGCGGCCGTAGCCCATGGAGAATTCATCGATGGAGTTGTCGATGATTTCCTTCAGGAGCACGTATATGCCGTCTCCCTGGCGGTCTCCGTTGCCAAGGCGGCCGATATACATGCCGGCACGCCGCCGGATGTGCTCGTTCCACTCCAGGGTTTGAATGGCGTCGTCGTTGTAGGTGGTATTGATGGGTTGTTCTGCCATGTTTTGCGTATATACTTTACAAAAATAGGCAAAATACGCGAGATTTGCAAAATGCTTATCGCAATGTCACTGCAACAAACAGGTTCACCAGCGGCCGCAGCGGGGAATTGGTGGTAAGACTCACCATGATTACATTTTCCCCGGTTTCAAGCAAGGAAGTGTCCAGCATAAAGCGGACGCTTCCTTTTTTACTGGGCGCAACGTCTGCAAGGGGCTCTGCCAGGGAAAGGGCAGGAGACTCGGCATCGGCCTTATAGAAATGAAGGGCGCTTTTTCCGCGGTTGGTGCAGGTGAATTCGGCTGTCAGTTTGTCACCCTTTTGGGCAGTGCCCATGTTCACGGTGCTGCCCGTGAAGTAGGGGATGGGGCCTTTGTCCCGCGCGGCCTGGTCCAGGACGGCAAAGTTTTCCTGGGTCCAGGTGGTGATTTCCAGGGTGCCGTCGGCCTTTTGTCCATTGAGCACGGGGGTGGCGGTGTATTGCCATCGGCCGTATTTTTCCGGGTTGGCACTTACCGTGTACGTGAGGGTGGCGGTGCTGCCGGCTGGGATGGGGTTGGGCTCCACTTTGAGGCTGAGTTCCTGAGAAACGTTAGCCCAGGTTACCTGCAGGGATTTCTTGCTCAGGTTGGCCACGGTGACTTGCTCGCTTACTTGCTGGCCTTGTTTGAGGTTCCCGGTTTTGAGCTGCCGGTTTTTCATACCAAAAGCCCCGAGCTTCTGGGCTCCGTAGAGCTCGCTCAGGGTCTTTTTTTTCTCGTGGACAACGCCTCTCAGGCGCAGGATAACCGGCCTTTTGATGCCGGATATGTATACGGTGAGGGTTTTGTCAAAGGGCATGGGGCCGTCTTCGTTCTTGTAGGTGGCGCTCACCGTGCCGGTTTTTCCGGGCTGGATGGGCTCTTTGGTCCAGACTACGTTGGTGCAGCCGCAGGAGGTCACTACCTCAAAGATGGCAATGGGCTCCTGCCCGGTGTTGGTGAGGGTGTAGGTGCAGGTGAGGGGACCGTCCGTTACGGAGACATCGCCAAAGTCATGGAGGGTCTTGTCCCACTTGATGTTTCCGTCCTGTACCAGCGCCAGGGCGGCCAATATGGATAAAAACAGCATTTTCATACGCACAAAGTTAAGCACTGTACTTTTTAAAATCAAATTTAATGCCTATCTTCGCAATCGGAAAAAAACACAACAACAATAAAAGCTTTTATAACTATGCCTAGAATCATCAA
>CAMZCW010000016.1 GCA_947305045.1 uncultured Bacteroidales bacterium
TATCCGTCGTGATGAGGGCATTCCAGGAACCGCTGCCCTTCTTGTAGAAGAAGAGCTGGATATCCATACCGGCATATTTGGCCTTGATGGAGGCGCAGGTGTAGCCAATGGAGCGGTTTCTCTTAGTGGCCTTAGCTTTCTCGAGCCGCTTGATGATGTCTGGGGCGCACAGGTTGCCCAAGGTGGTCTCGTACTTGGTCTTCCCCATCTTAATCATACCGATGAGATGACACTTGAGGTGACGACCATGGATGAACTGGAGCAGTTCTGCACAGGGGAACCAGCTATCGACCAGCAGGTACTCGAAACGGATTCCCTCCATGATGGCCCTGCGGATCATCTTAATGGCGTTGGCAATCTTGGACTGGAACATCTCCTCCTTGCGGGTGTTGATTTTCTCCTCCTCGCTGCGCTCTTTATCGTATTGGGCAGCCTTCTGCTTCTTGGTAAGCCCCTGTGGTTTACTGGCATCCTTGCCGGCCTCTGCCTGTATGGTGGCATCCACCATCAACTGGGTCTTACCGTCTGTATAGCTGGCTTACATCTTCCTTTGATGAGGTTAGTAGCTTAGTATCTTGAAGATTTTCTCCGCACCCTTCTCACCAATACGCTTACGGAACTTCTTCATGTCTATCGGGTTCATCGGTGGACGCTTCTGGAACACCTTCTCACCCGTGAAGTACTGCATGTAAGGATTCTCCAGCCAGCGCGCCACCACCCCCTCGTCACTCAGGTTGTAGATGCTCTTCAACAGCATCATCCCCACCATCGTCCGGATCGGTACGCTCGGGCGACCGTTGTCCGCACAGTAGGACTCCGCGAACTCCGACTCCACCGCCTCCCAGTCTATCTGCTTGGACAGAAGGACCAGTTCGTGGTTCATGTCTATGAAACTTTCCAATGCTACTTCAAAGATGGACATCTGGTGCTCCGCTGGTTTTTTCCCAATCATGGTCTCAATTATTTGCAGGTTTCTTCCCACAAGATAAGCATTTTCTGCAAATAAATCAAGGACTTTTTGAACTTATTTTATTGAATATCAATTGCTTCCGACTAAAGCAGGGGCGACTAAGTAATGATTTGGCAGATGAGCGCCGGCTGGGCGTAATGATAGAGAACTGCAATGGGTTTATTCTATTTCTTTCCTTTCAGCATTCCTCTTTCAGGGCTATTGAGCAGCTGCATTCCACTTATGGCTCCTATGCTCTGAATCTTATCATAGGGAAGATTGTGTGTATAGACATAGCTTCGAACCCGAGCGCGGATAATATTTAGGACAACTATGTTATTGTTGTATTTCCGCACGATATCACTCAACTCATTTTCACTAAAATTTCCAAAATAGGATTTAATAGTGAACGTAATGACATCGGCAGCAGGCGACTTTATCTTTTCTTTAGCCACAACATCATACAAATCATTGATACCAGATGTGCCGACTGATAATGAAAGGTTGGTAAAATATGACAGGCAAAGTCTAAGCAACATTAGTTGGAACAGCATGTTCACTTTTTCTTCCAACTCACGTTTTCCTGTATCAGATATCGAATCGTCCTTGGTGATAAAGTCGTCAACTATTTCGTCCTGGCCTTGTTTCAGCAGTTCTGTAAAGAACGACAGGGAACGGAATGTGGCGAGATAGGCATCGGTTAAAAGGTCGACAATCTGATCTTTTAAAAGCAAGTCGCGCTGATTCTTAATGATTTGTCCGATAATACGAGTAGCCTTCATCATATTGTTCAGCTCCTGCAGAGTTTCATCTTTCTCAAAATCCTCATCTTTCAACACTTGTGACGCATGGCCATTTCTGCTTTCATTCATCTCCTGCTTGTCGCGGGCCTCAAGCAAACGCTTCCGCTCTTTCTTCTGGTCGACATCGGTTCGCAAGACTTCCTGACTAACACTCTTCACCAAGGTTTCCAACTGGTTATATATATCATCGTTGCGGTCAAGGGTGATGGGCTGCTTCTTCTCAAACGGCAACCAACAAGCAAACTTTATCTCGTCAAGGAGCGACACTTCTTTGTCGAGATAAGCCAAAAATACCAAAATATTGCCATTCTCCTCTTTGTATAACTTTTCGCACAACACTTTAATCTCATCATTGCGTTCTTTCTCTTTCAACGATGAAATGTAGTTGGCAACAAGATAGAAATAGATGTATTTGTAAGTGAACGAATAAGATTCCGGTTCCTTTTCTATCAGCAATTGCCCACCCGTCAGAATACTCAGCAATTTCTCCTTGGTATATGGCATATTCCTTCTAGTGACATATCTGTCATAGAACTGGCTGTATCCTATCTCATCGGCAACCTCATAATCTTTTCTGATGTTTTTTTTCTTGTTTTTGTACATCATATAGGCCATTTCGGAGAGAAACTGTATGATACCATTGAAATTGCTTTGCGGCACTCCCTGCTTGTGAAGTGTGGCTAGCAACAAACTCTGGTAAAGATTGGCATAGGATGTCGGTGCAGTGTCGTATTGGTCTAAATCGATATTCATCTCTTGGAGCAGAATCAAGAGGAAAATCGGATTGGACGGAAGCAATTGCTTGCCAAGGGTTTCAGACAACTTGTTCAGGATGGATGTTGCCATATCGATTACAGCGTTGGTATTGACGCTCATGCGGTCAGTCCCCAAAAGAATCCAACGTTCAATCAACTGGTTTCTCTTCACATGACCCAGTGGATGTATCATATAACGCTTTATCTTGTCATCGACCCTACTCTTCTGCAACAAACCCAATACTGAATTGTCGGTATTGGTTGTTACAATCACATGGTCGTAGTTTTCAAGCAACAACTTCAACACCTCAAGCACACCTTCCTGATTGAACGGCGACTTGTCAATATTATCGATAAAGACCGCACGTTTGCTTCTCTCCAACTGTAGATAGCCATTATAATCAAACCCTGTAGAAACATATTGGTCCTTAAACGCTTTGCGGAGGATGCCGTTCATGTTTTGAATCTTCAAGTCGGAACCCGTAATGAGAATCGGGTAAACACCTTTCTGATAACTTTGACGAATCATCATTTTCAGTAAAGCGGTTTTTCCGCACTGTGACTCACCTTCAAGAAAGACAATTTGCCCTGCTTCAATTTTTTCGACAATCGACTCAGCATCGATATATGAAAACATCTTATCGTTGTCGAGACTCGAAAGCGGTTCCAAGTCAGGATAGACATAGATATCCTCCAAGTTGAGTGGATTATGGGTTGGATGCTTGATGGGGGCATCAAGGCGCGACAAGTAGGCTGAATGTGACTCGGTAAACGAGAGGGCGTGCTTTTTTGACTCAAGCTTCTGGACTCGCATATCGGTCTGCTCGAAGGTGCCATCTGGCTTAATGGTTATTTCGGCAGGTGTTAGTGTGTTATCTTCAGTCTCGAAGACATGCACACAAAATGACTGCTTGGCACCCTGCTGCATTGAATTACTCTCCAAATAGAGTACCTTGTCGGCGTTCTCCAAATCGGACAATACCGTGAAGCGGCTTTGATGCTCATGGCCACACATCAGAATCTGCGAGGTTTGCTCGATGTGGTCGCAGAACGCCCGCTGGTTGTTGTGTGATGTCTTTGTTGAGAGCCAACCCGTCTTATGATGGAATATAGAACATACGACATCCTTGCAATTGTCGTCGATTGCCTCATGGTTCAAAAAGAAATTCTCCGGCACCAACAACTCTTGCGGCTGTTCGTTGATGGTGGAAAGGAATGCCGTGTTATAGCAGTGGAATACCAAATTACAGTGTTCACTCAATACTATGCTTTTTGAGTAGGACACGCACGGTTTACGATCGACGCCTTCCATTTCGGTCACGAACTCCCAAAACTTATTTTGCGGGGCGAGACAGGTATTGACAAATTGTTCTTCAGACACGACATCACGGTCTTTTATCGCTTTCAGAACAACAGGTCTGATATCATCCTTCAAGCCAAAATCCAAATCGTGGTTTCCGGGCACGAACACATAGTCGAAACTCTGCAAAGAAGCTTCTTTGAGCAATTCGGTTTTCAACATGTCAAAAAACCGTTTGGCGACAGCAAAATTATCGACCTTGCCTTTGTCAATAATATCGCCAGTAACCACCACAACTGCCTTGTTGCAGGTGTTAACGACTGCCTTACAGCCACGTGCCACCGCCTCTGCATTCTTGACGATATAATCATCTGCGGATGCAATATGTAAATCTGATATTTGGATGATTGCTATTCTCATTTTACTCTTTATTTATAATAGCTAGATATCGACAACAATATTATATAAGTTGAGCGGGAGTCATCCGTTTCTGCTGACGCTTCAAACTTTCATTAATTCCCACTTTTGTTGCATTCTTGCTCCTGGAAGGTACTCGAGGCTTTTTGCCCCTTAGACAATCAGGGGTCGGGGGGGGGGACTTCGCCTCTGTCCTGCCTCTGAACGGACGCCCAGACAACCTTTCTGATATACTATTAAACTAACACGTGATAGTCCCTAGTTATTCCCTCAATCGCATTTATTCTCTCCATTCCGGCCATTCTCATTGTCCGACGGCAATCGGGACAGCTTGCCCAACGGCAATGCGGACGGCATCGTATATCTCGGTTTCGGCTGTCTCTATGCTGACCACCAGCGAATACTTTATCCGGTTATGCACGTTCTCTATCTTGCGGAACTTCCACCAACCGCTTTGAGGGAATACCGCTATCTCGTTGCAGTCAGCCAGTTCGCGTGCAGTACATTCAAACCAATCAGACTGAACTGTACTATTGCCACGCAACGTTATACCAATCTCCCATCGATTAGGTTCGTTCTTACTCTTTTCTTCAACAGGTTTCAGCTTGTTCTTACGGGCAATGAACTGTTCCTTTGTCTCACTTGCAGTCTTCACATCGAAGGTCAAACCAGCGGAAGAGTGGCGGTATCTGTCATAATCGCTCTTGAAACTTGGTGAAGGCTCTATATAATAGGATAGAGTCACACGAAGCTTAACGGTCTCGTCGTGCATCTGCTCCAACAACTCCTTGGGCCAAGGAAGTTCGTAGAAGTGCATCTCCTTATATGTGCCATCCGCGTTGAAGGGGACGAGCTCGTTTTCTACAATGAATGTGGCGTGAGTGTCATCGCTCACCATAGCGCGTTGCTCGTTTGGCACGCCATATCCACAATACTTCATGATACCCGCAGGATTCTGGGCCAAGGCTTTCATCTCGTTGGTCCATGTTGCAGAATGTATCATCAAAGCACGGACTGACAAGGCTGAAATGTCAGGATTAGCTGTTTTAATTCTGGCCGCCAACCTCGCAGCAAGTGCAGTTGAAGCACTGGTGGCATTAAACTCCATTAGGGGTTCCTGGTTAAAGTCGGGGCATGTAGTAACCACACCCAACTCTGGAAGTGAACAATTGCCCAACACCTGATGATGTGCAACATTGCCACCTTCCATCACGATATCCGGCTTTAGGGTGTTACGCCTCCAGAACCAACGTGTTCTTGTATGAGGAGAGATTCCGTCAGGCGGTGCAATTGCAGTATATCCATCATGCTCACATACGATTCGACTAGTGCAAGCACCAACAACTATAGCATTCAAAGACTGACCAGGTGACTGAATAGAGGAATTCACAAGTGAAGTCTTATAGTCAACCGCATCAATGGTATTGGGATCTGTATTGCCAGCAGAAACCACCATAAGACGGTCGCACTGGCCATTATTGAACAGGGCTTTATCAATGGATGCGGACCAAGAAGTAGGAGAACCGTTATTGCGCTCGTTGTTCTCGGTCACTGCCATGCAAGTTATCTTAGCTCCTAACTCTTCTGCTCTCGCTATGGCATCCTCAGTTATCTTACCATACAGATGTTTCTCGTTCGGAATCCGAGAAAGAATCTTAACCGAGGCAAGAGCATGGTTGATTTCCAGATGTCCACGACGGCCAAGAAAATCAGTCAAGTCGCCATATTCCACCAATCCAGCCATGCCAGTACCATGGTCGCCTTCGTGAAAGACGTTCGTGCCTGGCAGAACCGTAGCCCGTCTATCATCGGGCAGGAACGGTTCCAGCATAGGATGGCCATTATTCACTCCCTGGTCCAAGACTCCGACAATGACAGAATCATCGTTGATATTTCGTACAACATCGTCCAAAATCAAGTCTGCCCACTCACGCTGTTCCTCATCATTTGCCAACAAGGCATTGGGACTGTAGTAGCATCGGATGGCTTCTACATAATCCAACGAGAATGGTATATCATCGAGTGCCTCCTTGGTCGCGTTTACAAGAAGAACGGTAACGTGCTCAAACTTCAGGCAAGTCTCCTGAGTAAGGCTGATACCCAACTGGTTCAGAACACGCACAGATTTTTCAATCTCCTCATCATCCACCACATCAAGCCATATCTCAAAACAGCCTTCTTGCTGTGGCTGTAATCCATCGTACTCCCCCTTATCGGGAAACAGCGAGCGGGCTGTGGAAGTGTTTATAGACTCTATTGAGTTGATGAGAGGCTGGTTTTTAGGCTTTTTCCCTTCGGCAACCGGCTCTTCATATTTGTCAAGTTTCTTGGTAAGCCAGCGGCTGTTCTTCACTGGAAGATAAACAGAGGCCACTGATGTTTCCTCATTTTCACCCTCACTAATCTTCATCAATTGAGCTCCAAGCTTTCCGTCCAGGCTCTTATATGGTGGGTTCTTTCCCTTGACTTCTACATCAAGATATATTCCCTCAGCGGTGGGCTGATTATTATCACGTCGGTCTTGCAGTCGACGCATAGCTTGAGCCACCCCTGCCTCATACTGAGAACGGATTGCAGCAGCGTGCGCATGAACATCGCGTTCGATGGCTGCTCCACTATCCCCGCCATTGTTAGGCGTAAACTCAATTTTCTTTACATTTCCGTCGTTCAGGAAAAGATGTGAATGGTCTGCCATACAGTGATATTATGCTAATTTGCGACCTTTTATAATGGTAGAGAGCAGGCTCTCGTCAATCTTCTTATTATACAGCAAAGACTCTTTGCGAGCATCGGCACAAGCCATCTTTATTTCGGCATGGCTCATACCAAGGCAATAATTGGCAAGCGTGTCTAACTGGATGTCTTTTACCCGACACAACTCACGCTTCAGAATCTCAGTAATCTCGACAAGTTCAGGCAATTTATATTCTATTGTGTCATCGAAACGACGGAATAGCGCCTTGTCAAGTGCGGAGAAATTATTAGTGGCAGCCACAATGATGCTGCCGGAATGGTCGTGTTCCAACAACTGAAGGAAGGTGTTCAGTATACGACGTTGTTCGCCCACCTCATTGTCCAACCCACGCTGTGTTCCTATTGCGTCAAACTCATCGAACAAATAAACAGCTGGATTACTGGAAATCACATCGAACACACGACCGAGTTTCAGACCTGTCTCTCCCATAAATTTTGTAACAACCTTGTCGGTGCGAACCACTACAAAAGGCAAGTTCAACTCGGAGGCCAATATCTCAGCCGTCATTGTCTTACCCGTACCAGAGGCGCCATAAAAGAGTATCTTGCGACGGTTTTCGAGGTTGTACTTATGCAACTTATCCTGCTCGATGTATTCCTTGATAACCCGCTCTACTTTCTCTCTTATCTCTTGAGAAACAATCAAATCCTTCAGGCGATAGCGCTTATCGCAAACCATAAACAACTCGCCCAAATCGCTATTGACAGGTGTCAACTTCATTATCGGCCTAGTCGGCTTGGAAGATATCGCCTCATGGATGGAGGCTGCCGCCACGGCATGACCAGCCTTGGCCTCAGCAGCGGAAATCTGCAAGGCCACACGACGGAACTGTTCGTCGTCATTGTTTACATGACTGCGAATCAATGTTACTATTTGATCTGTCTTAACCATAACGGCTCTATGTTATAAATTGTAATAATACTGTTTATTATTTGTGGTCGTGATGAGGGATTATTCTGGGTTCGGTTTATTCCCTCACTCACCTTAATTAGTCAAGCCTGCCAAACCCCTTCTACGCAACCGTCGCGAGAGTCGGGCATAGGCAGGCACATTGTTTTTCGTTTTCAAATAACACATTCTCGCCCGTGAAGTACTGCATGTAAGGATTCTCCAGCCAGCGCGCCACCACCCCCTCGTCACTCAGGTTGTAGATGCTCTTCAACAGCATCATCCCCACCATTGTACGGATGGGAACGCTCGGACGGCCGTTGTCCGCGCAGTAGTACTCCGCAAACTCCGACTCCACCTCTGCCCTGTCTATCTGCTTGGACAGAAGGACCAGTTCGTGGTTCATGTCTATGAAACTTTCCAATGCTACTTCGAAGATGGACATCTGGTGCTCCGATGGTTTTTTGCCTATCATGGTCTCCATTATTTGCAGGTCTCTTCCCACAAGATAAGCATTTTCTGCAAATAAATCAAGTACTTTTTAAACTTATTTTATTGAATATCAATTAATTCAAACTATCGCAGGGACGACTATGTATTGCCATTTTTAATCTATAATATATAGTTCGTATTATCTGTTATCCCAATAGAATCCCCTATGATTCTTCAGGTCAATCGGATTCAATGTCAATGGAATGACTACCTCACCATCTACATTGTATTGAGCAACTAGGTTCCAGCCACTCAATTGCAAATCCTCGTTGCCGTCACTTTCACGAATAGTTTCAAAGTATTGAACAAACGACATTGAGGTGGTATGTCCTCTTTCTATGGTCATGTCCAAGAGTGATTGGCATAGTTTAGGATAGTCGTTCTTGATAAAGCCTAAGAGTTGTCTTACTTCGTCATTCAACTCAAACTTTCCTTGATGTATATAAGTCTTAAACTCCATCTTTTTCTTAGGTTTATCTGTGGAACCGAAGAATGGAGTTGCGTTTGTCAAGAATACACGCTTAATTGAAATAGGCTCAGATTCGGAACGCATCCTTACATTGAGTTGCATTATGTATTCTCCTTCCGTAAGGCAGATACTTGTAAACTCAGCATCAAAGATCCGCAATGATTCTGTAGGCTGTATTTTCTTGACTTCTGCGTTGTCGTTGTCTTTCGTTTTTTCTACTGATATAGTTTGTTTTGCAGTTGTTATTTCAGCAATGAAGTCTTCAATATTTGAATTTATGGCCGTAAACCGCTCGTTCAAGTCAATCGACAACAACTTCGCCATTGTTTGACAAAGACGGAATAGTTGCTTCTTGTTGGTCATCTGCACAGCCTTGTCCAAGTTCATCAACCATCCTAGTTGTTCAAAGCCAGTACCAGGCAAGACAACAGATATACACTTTTTGCCAAGTGCCCAAGCGGCACCCATCTCGTTTAAGCAAACTTCACTTGCTTTGTAGTTCTTGGAAAGCATTACCAAGACCACTTTGGCTCCAATTATATTCTCTTTTATGTATTTGGCAATACTGTCGCCAGGCTCAACCCCGAAACTTTCCTCTGATGTGAAGGCAATATCCTGAATATTTAGTCCCAAGCCCAATTGCAACACTTTCTCGACAAACGGCTTAATAACAGATTTTTCAACAGAAGCGTGACTGATGAAAACTTTCACTGTATCTTGGGATTCAGTTTCAGATAGCTCAGCTAGAGTTATTTCTTGCTTTACTTCCACAGGCTGAAGAAGGCCACATAAAAGAGCTTCGTAAACAGACTTAATTGTATCAAGTCCACGCCTTACCTCATTCTTCATTCCCCGCTTTGGGTTGTAGCCAAACTTCTTCTCAGAAATTGTCTCCTCGAAATTGGTAATATACATCGAGTCCTTAGGGAGGTTTTTCTGCAAGATGGTCAAAGATACATTCTGCCAACGTTGCAATTCGCTGCTGAGTGTATCGGTTTCCCTCTCGTCAAACTTCTTTGTGTGCGTCGGCACAGAGAACATAGCCATCCCATCCCCAAAGTTATTCTTTGGAGTTGGCAATTCCTTCATGGACTCTATGCGTCCCAGCAGGTCATTGCCTTGGTTGATTTGTCTTTCAAGGAACTCTTGGAATGTCATTCTTTCTATATTCTTTCTCGCGCTTCGGTTTGCTCGCCTGCTGGCTCGCAGGCTCGTGGCTTTCTACCCCCTCGCTTGTCCATTGCTATCCCCTTGCTACCCCCTTGGTACAAGTATGGATTGTTAAATGTTAATCCTTCGATTTGCTCAAGGCAAATTCACAGATAGCACAGATATTTGCGGCTGACGCCGCTTTGGCTACTTCTACTTGAAGAACTTCTCTATCTCGTCAAGGGTCAGGGCTCCGCTGGCTATGATGCGCTGCTGCACCTGGTTGAGGTCGGCTTCGTTCAGTATGCCGCAATACCTCCGTTCGTCTTCTTTAAACACCTCGAACTTGGCTCGGATGGGCTGTGCACAGTTGGCGTAAGAGTCGTGGCTCAGGAAATCGTAGTCGGATGCCTTGAGCGACACTTGACAGGAAAGCATCCTTGGACGGCACTGGATATAAGGATTGATTTCCGAATTGATCATCACCGAACACACTAGGATGCGGTCGTCGGCCACTCCGGCAACGATGAGGAACTTCTCGTGGTCTATGCCCGGCCAGGGGCCAATGAACACCGCTCCGGGCGCCACGGACAGGTCGCGCAAGCCCTCGAGCGTTGACAAAGTGTTTTTGCTTGCCATGCCCCGTTAGCCTAGTGCGGCCTCGAGGCGCGAGAATTCGTTGACATACTCCAGTTCCTCGCCGTTCAGTCCTGCTTCGCGGGCGATGCTGTCCCAGCTGATGGAGAAATCGCGGGCGGTCGAGCGCCAGGCCACATCGTGCGACTTCTCCTTGATTTCATCGTAGGAGAGGTCGGAATACTTGGCGATGGCCTCGGAGAGGGCTTCCTGCTCGTTGGCGGAGAGCTTATTGAGGTCGGCATCCTGCAGCGGCTTGACGTACATCCAGTTCTCGACCTGGAAGTAGCGGCCAAGATCCTCGGTATCGGGCAGGTAGGAGTCGCCGCGGACAATCTTGAGCATGTCGTACAGGCGCGACGGCACGGGGCCGGCTTCCATGGCTATGTAGGTGTCGCCCGTGATGGGACGACCCCAGTCAGCCAAGTGCTGCCGGTCGGCAAAGTAGATGATCTTGAAGATCTTGTGGAAGTCCTTGCGCTGCACGCGGTTGGCTACATAAAGCAACGCATTGAGTGTCTTCATCTTATCAAACTGTACGTCCATAACTTATTGTCTATTATAGTTTGCAAAATACGACTTTCTTCTATTACGCCCGTGTTGAAAGTTGACGTAAACTTGGACTCTACATCCAGGTTCTATTATATCAACCCTTTTAGAACTTCCTCCACACCATCTTATTCACCACACCCACATAGCTCTGGATAATGCGCATATATATAGGAACTACGTCACGTAAAGATTGTGGCAATTTCCCTGATTCGTCCATGGAAACAATGTAGACCTTTTTCCCCATGCTTTTCATAACTATTAACTCCTCTTTTTACATGGGAGATTGTGATTTCCCTACAGCAAAAAAACAGAAATGGGCTTTCCCAATAACCTTAGGCAAATCACTCACACTAGTACCTCGTTTAATACCAACACCAGAAACAACATCTTCTCCATCAAGGGCATCTTTTAATTTGGAGACCTCCTTATCATAAAAAGGTGGGACGGAAAGATAAATCCTTAATATACGATGTCTCCTCATCATTAGAAATGAAGTAATAACGACACTCAGTAGTACAAAAACAACTACCGCGAGAGATATCCATCCGAAGATGCTCCAGTCAATAGATAAGATTTTGTCAAACCCTATATAACTAAAAGCAGCAATATACTAACTAAAGAGAAAACCAACGGTATATATAACCTGTACCTTTTCTTCATATTGGAACGATTGCGACAGATAGCACTTGTGCAATAGCAAGAATTAGATTGGTATCCATATTGCTTAATATCTTTCCATTAAAAAAGTAGAATCACACCATTAAAGCACTACCTAATAACTCTAAAATGGTTCAATTTTTCCAGTTCCTGCATGGAAATGGGGGGAAGAGGGTAAGAACTAAGGTATGTGCCTTTCACCTTCTCAAATAGAACGCCTCTCAAAGTTCCATATGTCATATTCAAAAAAGTCGGAATAAAACTACTAGAAAAATTAATTCTCTTACTATCCTCATCGATATGAATGATTGAATTAAAATCTTCTAGTCCATATTGAATTCCTATTACACACTCACAAAGTACATCCTCTTCATTTGAATAACGAATTCCGGAACGGACATATATCGTCTCCTCCTGAGGACGAATCTCTGTTTCCATCAAGTGGTAGACCCGAAGCTCTCGAATAGGAGACTTCTCCATCATCTCGAATTTCTCTTCATGAATAGATTGAAGAGAGAATGTGACTTTTCTTTCTTCTGCCATTTCTATCTACTTAAAAGGAATGTTTCCATGCTGGGCAACTGATTCCACCTTCGATTATGACTGATCTTCTCAGATTTGTCAACATCAGGGAAATAGATTGCAAGAGTATCATCATAATTCACATTCAGATATGTAGCAGTATCCTTGACTCCTGTTATCTCTCGATGAAGATAATAGGAGAGTTCTGCCAGAGTGTCTGATGTGAAATTCTGGTCTCCACTCAACCATTTGGTGATTTCAGAAGGCTGACGCCCCATCAGTTGAGCCAGTTCTTTCTTGGAGATGTGCTGCTCTTCCATGGCATCTGCTATTTGAATGGCAATGCGCATTCTACGCGCCACCTTCAAATATGTCAGTTCTGACTGGGCTGCAAGTCTTTCCCGTGCTTTCATTATTGTGTGTGTTTAGTTTAATCTTCGAAATACAAATCCCCCACCAGGGTTCCATCAGAAGCAATCGTAATATCTTTCTCTTTAATTCTCTCAGTAATCTTTGCAGAGATACTAATCATCTCTAAGGCATGCCTACTTAAAACATTATCTTCTTGCCAAGCCGTTATCTTGGGATCCTTATACCCACCCGAGCCCAAAATTAGCAGGGCCGTTCCATACCTAATTGCATATAAACGTAGCGGATAGCCAGATTCTTTCAACAAGGCTACGACTCCATCTCCCGGCTCACCTTCATTTTCGCGAAAGAACTGGATTCTGGCACCACCTTCTTTTCCCATAAATTGCAACTTTGCCCACACCTCATCTAGTTCCTCCGGAAAATCTGCATCCAATCGGTCTAGAAATTCGTCAAATAGAGTATCTCCTCCATCACCATCAAAAGCGACTGAGTATATCTTGCATGCCGGTCCCGACAACTCCCCTATTTCAACAATTCTAAAACCCATCCGTTTTATACTTGAATGCAAATATACGAAAAATTTAAATTATTTCACTTATAAGTAAAATATTTATGCATTAATTAGTCAAGCCTGCTAAACCCCTTCTACGCGACCGTCGCGAGAGTCGGGCATAGGCAGGCACATTGTTTTTCGTTTTCAAATAACACATTCTCGCCCGTGAAGTACTGCATGTAAGGATTCTCCAGCCAGCGCGCCACCACCCCCTCGTCACTCAGGTTGTAGATGCTCTTCAACAGCATCATCCCCACCATTGTACGGATGGGAACGCTCGGACGGCCGTTGTCCGCGCAGTAGTACTCCGCAAACTCCGACTCCACCGCCTCCTTCCCACAAGATAAGCATTTTCTGCAAATAAATCAAGGACTTTTTAACCTTATTTTATTGAATATCAATTAATTCGAACTATCGCAGGGACGACTATTTAGGTAAAAGGTGACAGGTGAGTGTTTACAGTTTATGGCTTATACCTCGAAAGATTCCACAAACCGAAGGGCGCTGATTACTCGTTCGGTATGGAAGGACAGTTGGTCGTAGGTCTTGTATGCTTTCAAACGGGCGATGGCGGTTTGAGCATCTAACACGCCACTCTCGTATAGATTAACCGTAACAAAAACATTATCGTTCGCAACGGGGCCAAAAACCAAATCATAGTCATGTTCTTGTCCCCTTCGACAAGCAACCACAAAATCCAGCCATGCGGCATCAACACCATGAAATTCCCTAATCCGTAATTCCGGGGTAGTTATTAGTGCATCATCCACCTCATATACAGAGACTATCTTTTTCCCTGTCTTGGCTCTATCCAACTTAATCTCTGTCCACTTCTCTGCCTGTTCCTTCTGAGTGGTAGTATAGAAGCCCTTACCGAAATCAGTTTTATTGCGTCCATAACGAAGATTGGGGTTACGAACCTCTACATTTGAACCATGATATAACCTCATTTTCTCTTTCTCCTATTAATGAACCGTTGTATCTCGTCAATCACATATTCGGTTCCCTGGGTATGCAGCATATCATAATGTTTCAGCAGGAACGAATCTGCATCATATTCTTTAAACAGAGCGAGAGCCTGTAAGCCTCCGATACTCTTATGTAAGGCATATTTCTCCAAAGTGTAAACAAAGAACTCGAACGCTTCAGGGGTGGTTTCAACCACGTGATGTTTACGCGCTTTCTCAAACTCCTCGTACAAAGCCTCGGAACTCAAATACCACCATCTTGCCCCTTCGTTATAGAGTTCCTTGTACATATCATTGGAATAAATGTACGTAAGAGCTTCGTCCAAAGAGATTCGTCTTCTCTCGGAAACATATTCTGCCAAACGGGCAAGTTTGATTGGTATTATGTTGTTTTCGAATACACCCATAAGTATTACAATATCTATCGCGGCTGACGCTTTCTACTCCATGTTTGGTCTGCTGCCGAGGTTCTCACAATTCCTTCGCCCAAATCTGCCGGTGCAACTCGGGATAGTTGGGTCACGGTTGTTGCTTCCCTACTTCACAATATTGGGAATACCGTTCAGCTCGTTCTGGATGTACTCCAGGCCGGCAATCTTGGCTTTGGTCTCTTCCAGGTTCAGGATGCGCGTATTGTTGGAGTTGAATTCATCAATCAGCGCCCGTTTCACATCGCCCTCCTTGAAATACTTATCGTAATTCAAATCGCGATTGTCGGCCGGAACAGCATAGAAATTGCCCATGTCGATGGCCTTCGCGGCCTCCTCCTTCGTCAGGAGCGTCTCGTACATCTTCTCGCCGTGACGGATGCCAATCACCTTAATCTCTTCCTTCTTGCCGCCAAAGAGCTCACAAACGGCCTCAGCCTGGGTCTGGATGGTGCAAGCGGGTGCCTTCTGCACCAGGATATCACCGTTCTGGCCATGCTCAAAGGCAAACAGCACCAGGTCCACGGCCTCCTCCAGGCTCATGATAAAGCGCGTCATCCTGGGCTCCGTAAGCGTAATGGGATTGCCTTTGCGAATCTGATCAATCCACAGGGGAATCACGCTGCCGCGGGAGCACATCACGTTGCCGTAACGGGTGCAGCAGATCTTGGTATTGCCACTCAGGCGGCTCTTAGCAACGGCTATCTTCTCTTCAATGGCTTTGGTGATACCCATGGCGTTGATGGGATAGGCAGCCTTGTCCGTAGAAAGGCAAATCACGCACTTGACACCGGCATCAATGGCCGCATCCAGCGTATTGTCCGTGCCGATCACATTGGTCTTCACGGCTTCCATAGGGAAGAACTCGCAGGAAGGCACCTGTTTCAGCGCCGCCGCATGGAATACATAGTCCACACCCTGCATGGCGTAATGCAGCGTGCTCTTGTTGCGCACATCGCCAATGTAGAATTTGACCTTGTTCGCCACCTCCGGCATGCGGGCCTGAAAGTCGTGGCGCATGTCGTCCTGCTTTTTCTCGTCGCGGGAGAAAATGCGGATTTCACCAATATCGGTCTTCAAAAAACGGTTAAGAACGGCGTTGCCAAAGGAACCTGTGCCACCGGTAATAAGGAGCACCTTGTCTTTAAATAAACTCATACTTGTATCTTGTTATTTTACTTTTTCAAAAAAGGTATCAGGTCTCGAAGGATTGAACACTTCGTTGCAGTACATCACCGTCACCAGGTCCTCGGTGTCGCTCAGGTTGATGATGTTGTGCGTATAGCCGGGCAGCATGTGCACAGCCTGAATGCGGTCACCGCTCACCTCCCATTCAAGGATTTTGCCTTCCGGGTCGTTGAGGTTGCGCTGCTGGATCAGGCCATGGCCCTTGACCACAATGAACTGCTCAAATTTGGTATTGTGCCAATGCTGGCCCTTGGTGATGCCGGGCTTACTGATATTGATGGAAACCTGCCCCGCATCCATCGTATGAACCAGCTCGGTAAAAGAGCCGCGCTCGTCCACGTTCATTTTCAGGTCGAAAGCAGCTTTCTCATACGGCAGGTAGCTCAAATAAGTGCTGTAAAGCTTCTTGGCGAAGGAGCCGGCCGGAATCTCGGGAATCAGGAGCGTCTTCGGCTGCTGGGCAAAGGAGGTCAGCAGGTCCACAATCTCGCCCAGGGTTGCGTGATGCGTTACCGGGCAGTAGCAATAGCGGCCGCCAACAGGCTCCGGAATCACTTCCAGCCCCTCAAACTCGCAGCGATGCTCCTTACCCTGCAGGGCGGCGAACATCTCGTCCACCAGGTCATCAATATACAGCAACTCCAGTTCCACGCTGGGGTCGTTCACCGTGTACGGCAGGTCGTTGGCAAACGCGTTGCAGAAGGTAGCGACGGCCGAGTTATAATTGGGCCGGCACCATTTGCCAAAGAGGTTCGGGAAGCGGTACACCAGCATCCGCGCACCCGTCTCCTTCCCATAATCCAGGAACAAATCCTCCCCCGCCTTCTTGCTGCGGCCATATTCGGAATTGCCGAACCGGCCCGTCAGGCTGGCCTGCTGGCTGCTGGAAAGCATGACTGGACAGCTGTTGTGGTGCTTCTTCAGCGTATCCAGCAGCGTGCTGGCAAAGCCAAAGTTTCCCTGCATGAACTCTTCCTGGTTCTGCGGCCGGTTCACGCCCGCCAGGTTGAACACAAAGTCCGCCTGCGCGCACCATGCATCCAACTCCTCAGGCGTATTGCCCAAATCATACTCAAAGACCTCCTCAACGGTAAGGCCCTCAAACCGACGGTCCTTGCCGTCCTTGATATTCTTCAACGCCCAGCAGAGGTTCTTTCCAACGAACCCCTTGGCCCCTGTAACCAAAATCTTCATCCTTCAATCTCCTTTCGCCAAACCATTTTGTTCACTACGCCCACATAGCTCTGGATAATGCGCACCACCTTGGTGCTCACATTTTCATCCACGTAATCGGGCACCGGGATACCGGGCTTGGCATCCCTGATGAGCTCAACGGCCACATCTACGCTCTGCAGCAGGCCTTTTGTGTCGATACCGCTGAGCACGAAGCATCCCTTGTCAAGCGCCTCCGGCCGCTCGGTGCTGGTACGGATGCACACAGCCGGGAACGGATGGCCCACGGAAGTAAAGAAGCTGCTCTCCTCCGGCAGGGTGCCGGAGTCCGACACAACCGCAAAGGCGTTCATCTGCAGACAGTTGTAGTCATGGAAGCCCAGGGGCTCGTGCTGAATCACGCGCTTGTCCAGCTGGAACCCGCTCGCCTCCAGGCGTTTACGGCTGCGCGGATGACAGCTGTACAGGATGGGCATATCGTACTTTTCTGCCATCTTGTTAATGGCGGTGAACAGGCTCATGAAGTTCTTCTCCGTGTCGATATTCTCCTCACGATGGGCGCTCAAAAGGATGTACTTGCCCTTCTCCAGGCCCAGCCGCTGGTGAATGTCGCTGGCCTCAATCTCGGCCAGGTTGTTGCGGAGCACCTCCGCCATCGGGGAACCGGTTACGTACGTGCGCTCCTTGGGGAGCCCGGTATCGGCCAGATATCTGCGTGCATGCTCGCTGTAGGCCATATTGACGTCGCTGATGATGTCCACAATGCGGCGGTTGGTCTCCTCGGGCAGGCATTCATCCTTGCAGCGGTTGCCAGCCTCCATGTGGAAGATAGGAATGTGCAGGCGCTTGGCACCAATGACGCTCAGGCAGGAGTTGGTGTCGCCCAGCACCAGGACGGCGTCCGGTTTCACCTCCACCATGAGCTGGTAGCTTTTAGCAATGATATTGCCCATGGTCTCGCCCAGGTCATTGCCCACTGCATCCATATATACGTCCGGATCCTCCAGCTTCAGGTCCTTGAAAAACACCCCGTTAAGGTTATAATCATAGTTCTGGCCCGTATGCGCCAGCAGGCAGTCGAAGTACCTCCGGCACTCGTTGATTACCGCGGCAAGGCGGATGATTTCCGGACGGGTTCCTACAATAATCAGCAATTTAAGTTTGCCATTCTCTTTAAAACTTGCCATGAAATTGTTATTGCTTAATTAATTCTTCCTTTTACCAAGTAGCGAACTTTCGCCACTTCCAACGCAAACTTCTAGTCTCTCTTGAAAATATCTCTTGTGTAAACCTTGCCTTGGACATCGTCCAGGGCGGGGGCGTATCGGTTGGCGATGATGGCGTCACTCTGTGCCTTGAAAGCCACCAGATCATTGACCACCTTGGAGCCAAAGAACGTAGCTCCATCCTCCAGCGTGGGCTCGTAGATAATCACTTTGGCACCCTTGGCCTTGATGCGCTTCATAATGCCCTGGATGGCACTCTGGCGGAAGTTGTCGGAGTTGGACTTCATGGTGAGACGATATACGCCAATCACCACTTCCTTCTCCCCTGCCGCATTCCAGGTGTTTTCCCCGGAGTAGCTGTAGTAGCCGGCCTTCTTCAGGACTTGGTCGGCAATGTAGTCCTTGCGCGTGCGGTTGCTGTCCACAATGGCCTTGATGAGGTTCTCCGGCACGTCGTTGAAGTTGGCCAGGAGCTGTTTGGTGTCCTTGGGGAGGCAGTAGCCGCCATAACCGAAACTGGGGTTATTGTAATGACTGCCGATGCGCGGGTCCAGGCAAACGCCCTCGATAATGGCCTGGGTATTGAGGCCTTTCATCTCCGCATAGGTATCCAGTTCATTGAAGTAGCTCACGCGAAGCGCCAGGTAAGTGTTGGCAAAAAGCTTCACGGCCTCCGCCTCGGTAGTGCCCATAAATAGCACGGGAACATCCTCCTTGATGGCGCCCTCTTTGATGATAGCAGCAAAAGTATGAGCAGCTTCCGAAAGTGAATCTGCGCGTTGGGCTTGAGAGGATGAAGAAAATTGGTTTTTCTGGCACCGTCCAGAAAAATAATTTTCTTCAGCCGTAAAGCTAGATTCACTTTCGTCATAGCCCACAATAATGCGGGACGGGTACAGGTTATCATACAGTGCCTTGCTCTCCCGCAGGAACTCGGGGGCAAAGATAATCTTGGGCGTGACCACCTTCATGGTTCCATCCGCCTGCCGCTCGCGGTAGGAGAACTTCTCGCGGGCGTGGCGGGTGTACCCTACAGGGATGGTGGACTTGATCACCATCACGGCATTGGGGTTCACCTCCAGCACCAGTTCAATCACCTCCTCAACGTGGGAAGTATCAAAGAAGTTCTTCTTGGGGTCATAGTTGGTAGGAGCGGCTATAACCACAAAATCAGCGTCCTTGTAGGCGGCCCGGCCGTCCAGCGTAGCCACCAGGTTCAGGGGCTTCTCTGCCAGGTACTTCTCTATATACTCGTCCTGGATGGGACTTATCTTCTTATTGATTTTCTCTACCTTCTCCGGGACCACGTCTACCGCCACCACCTGATGGCGCTGGGCTAAAAGTGTGGCTATCGACAGGCCAACATATCCGGTTCCTGCAACTGCAATTTTCAGCATGGCATTATAAATTCTTTAAACATTTTTTCAGCGAGGCGGTCCAGTACGGAATCCGCAGCCCCAGCGTCTCTTTAATCCTGGTTTTGTCCAGGACGGAATAGGCGGGCCTGCGCACCGGCGAGGGGAACTCGCTGCTGTGGCATGGCCGGATGTCGCAGGCGGTGTGGCCGGCGTATTCCGCAATGGTATGGGCGAAGTCGTACCAGGAGGTGACGCCTTCGTTGGTGAAGTGGTAGGTTTGAGATACGCTCGCTTCGCTCGGTATGACATGCATAATCGCCTCTGCAAGGTCGCCGGCGTAGGTGGGCGTGCCCACCTGGTCAAAGACCACCTTGAGGGAAGGCTTCTCCGCCGTGAGTTTGAGCATGGTCTTCACAAAGTTCTTCCCGAACTCGCTGTACAGCCACGCGGTGCGGATAATGACGCTCCGGCACCCCACGCGCCGGATGGCCTCTTCCCCGTGCAGTTTACTGCTTCCATACACACTTTCCGGTGCAGTGGGGGCACCCTCCGCGATGGGCGTATTGTACTTACCGCCAAACACATAGTCGGTGCTGACGTGCACCAGCACTCCCCCCACCTCCTTCATGGCGACGGCCAGGTTCTCCGGTGCGCGGGCATTCAGCAGCTCCGCCACATCGGCATGGCTTTCCGCCGCATCCACATTGGTGTACGCCGCGCAGTTCACAATGACATCGACCTTCTCGGACGCCACCAAAGACCGGACCGCGGCCAAATCCGTAATGTCCAGCTGGACGGTAGAACTGTCAACCTTGGCCCCGGCCAACTTTTGCAGCATGGCCACCGACTCCGCCTGCGCCTCGCAAACGTCCGTAAAAATGAACCTGTCGCGTGAGCCCCGGGTCACCATGCGCATCTCGTTGCCCAGCTGGCCGTTGGCTCCTGTCACTAAAATGGTCATTCTGCGTAATAGTCTATGCTATAGTCGAAAAGGTCTTCACAATGGGCCAGCAGAGGGTGCTTTTTGTCCTTCTCCGACAGAATCACATCGGAGGCCGGAATGCGCCAGTCAATCCCGAGAGAAGGGTCGTTCCACTGGATGGCGCCCTCGCTCTGCGGTGCGTACAAGCGGTCGCACTTGTACTGGAAAACGGCTTCCTCGCTCAGCACCACGAACCCGTGCGCAAAACCGCGCGGGATAAATATTTGCCGATGATTCTCCCCGCTCAGCTCCACCGCCATATGCCGGCCGAAGGTGGGCGAACCCTTGCGGATATCCACCGCCACATCCAGCACACGGCCCTGAATCACGCGCACAAGCTTACTCTGCGCATCTTTTCCCTTCTGGAAATGCAGGCCGCGCAGCACGCCATAGCGGCTCTTGCTCTCATTGTCCTGCACAAAGTGCACGGGACGCACCTGCGTGTCAAAATCCCGCTGGGACCAAGATTCCAGGAAATAGCCCCTGTCGTCACCGAAAAGCTTCGGTTCCACGATAACTATGCCCGGAATGTCCGTTTGAAATACGTTAATCACTAGTCTCTCGTTAAGGTTGTGGAGGTAACGGCTTCTTTCATCTCGTCAATCACCTTGAGCAAGTACTGCCCGTACTGGTTTTTGAGCATGGGGCGGGCCAGCTCGCGCATCTTTTCCTCACTAATCCAGCCGTTCCGGTAGGCAATGCCCTCCAGGCAGGCAATCTTGAGGCCCTGCCGCTTTTCAATCACCTCCACAAAGATGGAGGCCTCCGCCAGGGAGTCGTGCGTGCCGGTATCCAGCCACGCAAACCCGCGGCCCAGCGTTTGCACTTTGAGCTCGCCCGCCTTCAGGAACTCCTGGTTCACGGTAGTAATTTCCAGCTCCCCACGGGCGCTGGGCTTGATGTGTTTGGCAATATCGACCACCTTGTTGGGGTAAAAATACAGCCCCACCACCGCGTAATTGCTCTTGGGCTCCCTGGGCTTCTCCTCAATGCTCAGGCAATTTCCCTCCTTGTCAAACTCCGCCACCCCGTACCGTTCCGGGTCATTGACCCAGTACCCGAAGATGGTGGCCTTCCCCTCCTCGTGCGTTGCCTTTGCGATGGCTGACGGGAATTGGTTTTTCGCAAAGCCTTGCGAAAAATAATTCTCGGCAGCCGTGGGCTCCGCATCTCTCACCGCCTGCTGCAACAGCTCCGTAAACCCGGCGCCGTGGAAAATATTGTCCCCCAGCACCAGACAAACACTATCATCCCCGATAAACTTTTCGCCGATGATAAACGCCTGCGCCAGACCGTCCGGACTCGGCTGCTCCGCATATTCGAAGTGCACGCCGTAGTCCGAGCCATCGCCCAACAGCCTTTGGAACGCCGGCAAATCCGTGGGCGTAGAGATAATGAGGATGTCCCGAATCCCCGCCAGCATGAGCACGCTGATGGGATAATACACCATGGGTTTGTCGTAAATGGGCAACAGCTGCTTGCTGACGCCTTTCGTAATGGGATACAGCCGCGTGCCGGAGCCGCCGGCGAGCACAATTCCTTTCATCAGAAAATCTCAATCCAATACGTGAATGCAAAGGCCTCTCCGGGTGCGAGCCGATGAATGAGGTAACGCTCGGAGATGTCGCCTTGGAAGCCATAGAGGTCCGTAATGCCGCACCAGGGCTCCAGGCACACGAACGGGCAACCGGGCTTGTGCGGCGCCCAAATGCCATAGGCCTGCGCCTGGTCGCTGCCCACCGCCAGGTACGGACGCTTGTCCTTATCGTACAGCATCACGCTCTTCACCTGCTCATTTTCCATCACATACGTGTCGATAGCAAACGTGTCCGCCATCAGCGGCAGCTGTGTATCTTCCACCGGCATGCGCCCGGGGGCAGGGAGCTCCGTAATGTACCCGCTGTCCAGGCCGTGCGGCATGAGCGGCTGCGCAACCACCTTCCCTTCAGCGTCATAGCACTGCAGATAGCCGTGCACGGGGTCATCGGCCTTGTAGTCCGGGAGTAACAGCGCCGGGTGTGCGCCAATCTGGAAGTGCATGGGCTTGTCGTCCTGGTTCAGCACCTCCCACTCGCAGAAAAGCTTTTGTCCCTCCGTCCGGTACCGCACGGAGAGTCGGAACCGATACGGGTAGTTCTCCCACGGGCCGCCCTGCAGCACATAGCGCTCGCCTTCCTTCTTGAAGTCCACGTCCCGCGCAAAGCCGTGCTGGCCCATGTGGTACGTCTTTCCGTCCACGCGGAAGGTGTTGTCAAAGACCTTCCCGACGTTGGGGAACAGGATGGGCGACTGGCGGTTCCAGTAGGCGGCATCGCCCCACCAAAGGTACTCGCGGCCGTCCAGTTGAATGCTGGAAAGCTCGGCACCTCTCTCGTTCACTTTTATCTGCAAGGAACTCACACTCAATAATTTACCGGTTTAAGCTGGAAGTAGCTCCGCGGATGATCGCAAACGGGGCAAATTTCCGGCGCGTTAGGGCCGATGACAATGTGCCCGCAGTTGGAGCACTGCCAGATGGCATCGCCTTCGCGCGAGAAGACCAGGCCGCCTTCGATGTTGGCCAGGAGCTTGCGGTAGCGGGCCTCGTGCTCCTTTTCGATGGCGCCCACCATGCGGAACTTATCGGCAATCTCCGTGAAGCCTTCTGCATCGGCCTCCTGGGCCATGCGGTCGTACATGTCCGTCCACTCGAAGTTTTCGCCGGCGGCGGCGTCCTTCAAGTTCTCAACCGTGCCGGGCACTTTGCCGCCGTGCAGGTACTTGAACCAAATCTCCGCGTGCTCTTTCTCGTTGGCAGCCGTCTCTTCAAAGATTTTGGAAATTTGCACGTAGCCGTCCTTTTTGGCCTTGGAGGCGTAGTAGGTGTATTTGTTGCGTGCCTGGGATTCCCCGGCAAATGCCTCCTGGAGGTTTTTCTCGGTTTTTGTTCCTTTGAGTTCCATATCAGTTTGTTTTGTTGAATTATAGACACTACTTTAATTCCCCCACCCTCTATAAAAAAGTGGGTGGGAGGACGATAGGCAAGGGGGAACCTGCGGTTCCGCCATGTTGACGCTATCCCAGCTGCCCCCATGGCTGCCTTCCCTGCCGATGATGCCCGGCAAAGATATGCAAAGATAGCAAAAAATTCTTGATTTCCTGCCCTTTTGAATAGAATTCAAAGAAAAAGCCGCCCCGGGGAGGAGCGGCCTTATAAGGAAGGAAATTTTATCGGCCCTTGTACATGCTTTCGTAATACCTCTGGTAGTCCCCGGAGGTCACGTTGTCCATCCAGTCCTGGTTGTCCAGGTACCAGCGGACGGTGCGTTCGATGCCTTCCTCGAACTGGAGGCTGGGCTCCCAACCCAGTTCCTTTTGCAACTTGGAGCTGTCGATGGCATACCTGAGGTCGTGTCCGGCGCGGTCCGTCACGTAGGTGATGAGGTCCATATCGGCCCCTTCCGGACGGCCCAGCAAACGGTCCACCGTATTGATTACCACCTTGATGATGTCAATGTTCTTCCACTCGTTGAAGCCTCCGATGTTGTACGTCTCCCCTACCGCTCCCTGGTGGAAAATAAGGTCGATGGCTCTGGCATGGTCCTCCACATACAGCCAGTCCCGCACGTTCTCCCCCTTGCCGTACACCGGCAGCGGTTTGCGATGGCGGATATTGTTGATAAACAGAGGAATAAGCTTCTCCGGGAACTGATACGGGCCGTAGTTGTTGGAGCAGTTGGTGACCACGGTGGGCATGCCATAGGTGTCGTGGAACGCTCGCACAAAATGGTCCGAGCTGGCCTTGGCGGCGCTGTACGGTGAGTGCGGCTGATACTTCAGGTCCTCCGTGAAGAACTTCTCCCCGTAGGCCAGGTGATGCTTGCCGCTGGATGCCTTGGTGGT
>CAMZCW010000017.1 GCA_947305045.1 uncultured Bacteroidales bacterium
ATATCCTTTTCCACCAGCTCTTTCATGCGCCGCTCCAGCACCACCAGGTCCTGGGTCGATATTTCCGTATCGTCCGACTTACGCAGATGGCAGAAGTAGCCGTGCGAGATGGGATGTTCCATATACAGTTTACTGCCGGGGAACACATCGGAAGCAGCCTTGTACAGCAAGAAACAAAGCGAGCGGCTATACACACGCATGCCGCTCGATTCTCGGACATCTATAAATTCGATGTCCTTATTTTGATAGACCTTGAATTTGAGGCCTTGGGAGACATTGTTCACTTTGGCGGAGACAATGGGATAGGGCCGATGGCAGTCAAACTCCGAGAGCATTTGCAGGAGGGACGTGCCTTCCGGGAAACGCTTGGTCTCTTGGGTGTTCTTGCAAAATACCTGTACCATGAGAAGAAAAATTTGAACGCAAAGATAGTATAATGCGGTCAATTTTACAAGGTTCGAAGCACGGGATTTGCGTAAATGTGCAGAAGGATATCCCGGATTCTTTCCGGATAATCCTGTACCAGGGTCTCTATGTGTTCCACAAAAGCTTGTTCTTGTTCCGGCGTAAAATCCCCCAGTTTTTTCCCGCACAGGAGCCAGGCTGCTATGTAGTTGTTGGGATAGAGCCGGTATTCCTTAAGGATGCGCCTGTCTATGAGCGAAGCCACTTCCCGGTTGAATGCGGCACCGGGCAATTCCCGGAGGGGTTCCAGGTCCTGTGCCGTTATGGGAGTGCATGCCGCCAGATGGACTCTCCCTTTAGGCTGGGTAATGCCGGTTAAGATGCTGTTGAAGTCCTCTCCCGGCTTTTTGATATACGGCTGGCCGCTATCCCGGGCATAGAGCTCCAGGGCTTTTAACTGGTCGCAGGGCTCCCACTCATAGGAAATGGACAGGGGAACAATATTGAGTTCTGCCAGCGCCTGCACTTTGTCTTTCCCTCCGCTCATCCCGAACATCTTGATAATGCCCTGGTCGGTTGTATCCATGCCATCTTTGGTACGGCCGTTGCGCTGGGCAATCCATACGCTCTCCTTTTTTTCGCGGAGCGTATAACGGATGTACTCCGACACATACTGGCTTTTGGACAGGAAATCGCGGACAGAGGTAACGGTTGTAGGTCTCTCAATGCGGAACATCTTGTTGGATTTTCCCACATCAATCACCAATTGCCCGTGCATCAGGTTGGCGCCAAAGGTGATTTCCGATGTCCTCAGACCTGCATCCAGCAGCAATACCTGCAGAAAGGCCGCGTCCATCATGATGTCACGGTGGTTGGACACATAGAGGCAGGTTTTGCCCGGCTCCAGTTTGTCCAGCCCCGACACCGTGAGGCCGTCAGTGGTTTTGTGGGCGATGGACCAAATGGCATCGTACATGATGCGCCGTTGGAATTCTTCCGCACTGCGGCAGGCCCCCAGCGTGACGGCAATCTTCTCGTGTGCTACTCCCGGGAAAAGGAAGTCGCATACCAGCGGAAAGTATTTGTCGGCGGCAATCCGCTGCATGGCAGCCCGGAGCTCGTCGTTGTTATAAGGTCGGATATCGTCAAACATAAATGAATTTATGTTAATGGCTCTTACGCTTGCATCCCTTCCGAAGGGATTTTCCCGCGCAGGTCGATGAACTTGACGGGTTTACGGGATTTGGCCGGGAAATTGATGGCTGCCACTTCCGTCACCGGCAGAATTTCTATGCGCGGAGCCACGCGGATGCGTGACCGGAAGCGGTCCTTAAGGTCTTTCACTGGGTCAAAGTCCGGCTGGTATTTGAGCCCCAGCTGTACCACGACGTCGTCCGTTCCGGCATCGCTGTCCTGCACAATAACCACGTAGTTTTCTACGTACGGCGTGTTATCCAGGACATCGTTCACTGCCGGGGGATACAGCGTGGTCCCCTTCAGTTTAATCATGTTGTTCTTGCGACCGACCAGCGGCGTAAGTCTGTAGCTGTAACGGCCGCACGGGCATTGTTCGGTGATTTTGGCCGCCATGTCACCGGTACGGAACCGAAGCAGCGGCATGCCTTCCACGCCCAGTGTTGTAACCACAATCTCCCCTACTTCGCCGTCCGGTACGGGCAAATTGTCCTCGCCGATAATCTCTACGATAATCAGTTCCGGATGCACGTGACCGCCGCAGCCGTGAGGACATTCACTGAAAGTGGCGCCCATTTCCGTTGAACTGTACGTGGCAAAGAGTTCCACGTCCCATTTTTCCTTGATGCGGCGTCCCAGCAGGTTAAGCGCGAAGTTCTGATCCCGCAAGCCCTCGCCGATGCCGATAATCCGCTTGACCGAACTGTTTCTATAGTCGATTCCGTGTTCCTCCGCGTACTGAATCAGGCGCAGGATGAACGACGGCACGCACATGATAGTGTCAGGCTTCAGGCGCAGGATGGTATCCCACTGCAGTTCCGGAATACCGTTCCCGACACGGATGATGCTGGCACCCAGCTCCCGGATACCCAGGAAATAGGCCAGGCCAGCCATGAAACGCTTGTCGATGGTGGTCATGAGCTGGACAATGTCTCCCGGCTTTACCCCGGCGCAGGCAAAACTCTTTTTCTCATTGTAGGCCAGGCGCTGCAGGTCCTTCTCCGTGCACCCGAAGGTAACGGGGTCTCCCAGCGTACCGGAAGTGGTTACGTAATCCACCACCTTTGCCTTGGGACAGCACAGAAACTCCTCATTGAAAAGCTGCAGGTCCTTCTTTTCCGTAAAAGGAATCTTCTGCAAGTCCTCAATGGTGCTTATTCTTGCGATGTCAATATGGTATTTCTCAAACATCCGCTGGTAATACCGCGAATGTGCCTGGAGGTATTGCAAAGCCTCTTTCAGGAGCTCTTCCTGAAAAGCCTTGATCTCTTCCGGTTTTTTGAATTCAATGTCTGTCATGCCTCTTGTCATACCGAGTGTGTCTCCTAGAATGACATGTTATGCAGCCACTCCATGAACGCCGCCTGCCAGCCATCCGTGGTACCTTCTTTCATTTTCTCCGGATTGGCGCCAAAACCGTGACCGCCATATTCATATTGAACATAGTGGTGCGGTACATGAGCGGCAGTAAGGGCAGAATCCAGCAATACCGAGTTGTGATACTCCACTACGTTGTCGTCCACGCAGTTCAGCACAAAAACCGGAGGTACGCCCTGGTGTACATGCTTTTCCAGCGAAAGGGAATCCCGCAGCGACTGTTTTCTCACACGCTGTTCCCCCAGAAGACCCAGTCGGGAGCGCTTGTGCACGTAGCGGTCATCGCTCAGCGTGACCACCGGATAAATGGGGGCCACAAAGTCCGGGCGTAGCGATACCTTCGGCTCAATTTCATAACGGGCCAGGAAATTGGTCTGGTAAAACTCGGCCGCAGTCATGACCAGGTGGCCGCCGGCACTGAAGCCAATGAGGCCAACCGGGCCGTTATAGCGTTCCCGGATGAGCTGAATAGCCCGCTGCAAGTCACATATCATGTCCGGATGCCGGTGTCCGCGCAGAACGCTGCGATACTTGGCAATAAATTCTACCTTCCCGGCTGTCCTGTAGCGCAAGACATAGGCGGCGTAGCCTTCCGAGGCCAGCCACTGGGCCACCATCGTACCCTCGGTGTCGTTGTCCAGCCAGTGATAGCTTCCGCCCGGACATACAATAATAGCCGCACGCGGCTCACCTTCCGGTAAAAATTCCTTCAGGGTAACCTGCCGGGATTTACACCGGGTTCCACTCCAAATTTTTTCTTGCGCAGCAGCTGCCAGGGTAAGCAGCATCAGCGTTCCAATCAGCACATACTTTTTCATACTTTGTTGATATAATGTAAGTTCGTGGGTATAACGGCACAACGGCTGGCCGTCAGGTATTTGTCTTCATCGGCCTCGTAAGCCGTGATTTGCATCTGTGGATGCCGCAGGGCAATCAGCAGCGCCTCTACGCCACAACCGGCATCGCGGATTTCCATCGACTCCCCATCCAGTGCGTCGATACGCGCAAAATGGGCTTTGCGGAGCACCCGGCGGCATTCCGCCAGCGCATCATGTCCTTTATACAAATATTGTTCCCGGACATACGGTGCCCACCAGGCCGCCGTTTCCCGCCGCGCCCGGATGTCGGCATACCAGTTTATATAATAAAGGCGCATGCCCCGTGTAAAGTCGGCAATCTCGCCTGTGACCGCCACCCTTTGCCCGATTTCCAGCGAAAGTCCGGCTTTCCGCAGCAGGAAATCGTGTTTGGGAAGGGCGTTGTGGAAGCCATGGATGCACAGGGGCAGAATATCCAGTCCCAGTTCTTGCGCAGTGACAAAAGCCCCCCGGTGGAAGCGCTGGATGTGGCCGTCCTCTGAGCGGGTTCCTTCCGGGAAAATCACAATGGAATAGCCTTTGCTTACCATTTCTTTAACGTAGGCACTGTTCCTGGCCAGGCCCCAGGATGCCGGGAAATACCCCGCCTTGCGGATAACGGCGCCATACAGCGGGAACTTCCATACCCAGTCGTTGGTCATGAAAATCAGTTTGGGCTGCAGGGCGATCAGCGCCAGCACATCCAGGTGACTCTGGTGATTGCAGATATAAACGGCAGGCTTGGAAAAGTCTTCTCCCAAAGGATTGACCAACTGATACCGGCATCCCGGCACGCAGTGGATGGCCCATGTTGCCACACGACGGACAATCCGGTTGAACAGCGTCCCACTGGGCACAAATACGGAGATGACGGAAAGGAACGTCATCCAGATTACCATCATGGAGATGATATAGAATGTGCGGAGGATATTACTCAGTGTCAGTGGTATGTTGCGCAACGTACCACGCTTGGTGGTAAGCCAGCGGAATACCAGCGGCGGAAGATAATAGGCCATCAGCACTACAGTAAGCATTCCTATGACCGTCACTACGCCCAGCGAACGCATGGCAGGATGCCTGGCCAGCACCAGCGCGCCAATGCCGATAAACATAATCAGCGCACTGAGCATAACCGCATTTTTGTAGGAATGCAGAATCTTTTTTCCCGTCGCATGCTCATACAGGAGCCCTTCCGTAATGAATATGCTGTAGTCGTCCCCCATGCCAAAAATGAAGGTGGCTAGGATGATGTTGACAATATTGAACTGCAGGCCGGTGAGGCCCATGATGCCTTGAATCCAATACCAGCTCACCGCCAATGGCAGGAAAGCAAGCAAGCTGAGCGTCAGGCTGCCAAAGCTGAGCCACAGGAAAACAAAGACGATGAGTGAACACAACAGGCCGATAGTACCGAAATCCTGAGACAAATCTGCGACAAGCGCCTGTGTCACATTGGTCTCGGGAGCAAAATCCACAAGCTTGAAGTAAGCCCTGTCTTGGGGGCTCCAGGACACGTCCAGGGCGTCCCAGAACGGTTGGAAGGCATGCGGTGTAAAGCCGGCCTTCAGGCCTTCATCTTCAAGTTCTTTCAAGCTGGTTTTGTGGCAGGACCAGAAGGCATGCCATCGGTCGATACGCTTTGTCTGTTCTTCCGTGGAAGGCAGCGGAAAGGCTGTTGCGTCCGGGCGGAGGCTCTCCAAAATGCCAAAACCCTCCGCCTGCTCCCGGGTCATGTAATTGATATGGTGCAGATTGGTGTCGAAACTCACTTTGCGGCTTTGCCCGCACAGGAAAGCGGTAAGCAGCAGAAAGACCAGGAAAACGCCACGGCGGACGTCCCGGTTCGGGTGCAGATACCGGTCCCAGTCCAGTTTTACCAGATTGCCGGGCGCTCTTTTCCGCTGGGGTACAAAAACCGGCAGGAACACAAGCACAAAGAGAATGGTTCCCACCAGCATCATGGCGCCAATGAAACCAAAGTCATGGAGGGCGTCAGCCTTCAGAAACAGCAGGCTCAGGAAAGCACCCACCGTAGTTATGTTGCCCACCAGCAGCGGATTTACCTGCTCTGCCAGGGCCTTCCGCTTATCAGTCTGATACTTAAGGTGATCCACATAATGCAAGGGATAGTTCACGGCGATACCCACGATGGTGCTCCCGATTCCCAGTACAATGAGGCTGACGCTACTTTTAAACAAGGCAATGAGGCCCAGTGCGAACAGGGCGCCGGCACCGATGGACAGCAGGATCCAGATAACGTCGGCCAGCCGTTTATAACTGAACCAAAGGATAAGACCAATGAGCAGGAAGGCTACGGAAAGAGCCAGCAGCGAGTCTTTTTTGATGCGTCCGGCATTTTCCGCCGCTACTTCCGGGCCGCCTGTCGATGTGATGCGCACCGTCGGGTATTGTTCCCGGATTTCCCCTTTCAGGGTATTGAGCCGGTTTACCAGCACGGCATTTTTGCCACTCTCGCTGCCGCCATACGGTGAACGGAAAAGGAGGATGCCTGTTTCTCCGTCTCCTGTAAACAGGCAGTTGTCGATAAGCAGGGATGACGGGCGGGCCTGATTCAGGCGCTGGAGCACAGGAGAGAAGAGCCCCAGCGGATCCGAGCGCATATAACGGGCCTGCAAAGCACTGCTATATAGCGCCTGCTTGTTTTCTTGCATTTTGCAGGAGATATATCCCGGGGTGGCCAGCAGGGAATCCATCCGCGTATAATCCTGCTCCTGAAGGAAATAGGGCCAGTTTCCGGATAGGAAATCCAGGACAGCCATGATCTCCGTGTTGTCTGCTTCCGGGCTAATCCGGACAGCTGCTCCTTCTGTGTTCCAGGCATCGCAGAAAGCGTACATGGCATCCAGCGTTTGCTCACTCGTATTGCCAGTAAAGAAAAGGGCCATCTGCCCTTCTGAGCCGCTATTTTCCAGTTTTTCCTGCTCCTGGACCGGAAGGAAGTCGGATATGTTCTCCTGAAAACTGAGCCGGAGGGCACTGCATATGCTTAAGGCGAGCACAAGCAGTGCCAAAAGAACGGCCACGCCTTTGTGAGCCGTAAGCCAGTCATAAATATGCAGGATAAGCGCCTTCAATGCAGTCACACTCTATCCTACAAAGATACTGTTTTTTCCTTAAAAGAAAAGGGTTTATCGTCGGAATAGCATCCGGGGCCAGCCGTAGAACAGGGCGACAAACAACAGGATGATGTTCAGGCCGCTAATGCGCAGGAAATCCTGTATGGGACGAAAGTGGCTTACGCGGTCTTCCGGATAATTCACCCGGATGCCCACTGGCTGGAGATGAAGTCCTTTCCAGGCGCTGAAGACCAGCAGCGTCAGCTCTGCCTCGTAGCGGGCGCTCAATAGCCACAATCCGGGCAGGCTTTCCAGTGGGTAAAGCCGGTAGCCGGTCTGGGTATCCGGCAGGTCC
Source organism: uncultured Bacteroidales bacterium (assembly GCA_947305045.1). Next base: position 7,266 of record CAMZCW010000017.1, read on the forward strand.
TTCCACGTGTACAGGCGGAACCAGAAGTTGGAGAAATTGTTGGCAAAACTGCTCCCGCCGCTGTTCCCACGTTGGGCGCGGCTCCCCACTACCAATGTGCGTGAATCCTTGTATTCCAGCAGTTGGTCTGCATCCTCCGGGAAATGCTGGCCGTCGGCATCCAGGGTAATCACATACTTGTATCCCAGCTCTTTTGCCCGCAGAAAACCGGTTTTCAGGGCCCTTCCCTTGCCCCGGTTCCGGGCATGTCGCAGTGTAAGCAAGGCAGGAATGCGTTCCAGCGCGGTGGCGGTGGCGTCTGTAGAGCCGTCGTCCACTACCAGGACAGGGAGACCGGTAGCCAGGGCACGACGCGCCACGTTTTCCACGGTACTGGCGTTGTTGTACGTGGGAATCAGGATGAGCGTGTCGGAGCGGGGTTCCACTACTGGAGGGTAACAGTCATTTTGGCGCAGAGGGTGCCATCGGCCAGGGAAAGCATAATATCGGCCTTCGTGTCATCCTTGCAGGTCCATGCATAGTGCAGTTCAGGGCCTTCCGCTCCGGGAAGGACAGGAACCACAAATTTGATGTCCTTGGCTGCGGTGAGTTTCCGTCCCATCAGTTCCATGGCCATCTGCACCAGCGTAACGCCGGGCGTGACGGGATAACCCGGGAAATGGGCTTTATAGATGGGGCTTCCCGGTAAGAGGCGCACGGTGGCAGTGCCTTCGCCTTTCGATACAATTTGGTATAAGAATCCTTCTAACATGCGCTATTTGAGAAAAAGCGTGGCCGGCAGGGCTACGTTGTGTTGGATATCGGTAAAAGTCAGGAGGGTCCAGTCTCCGTCGCGCCCCATCATACGCACCTGTGAAATGAGCAGGGACCGGGCGTCCACGGTGAGCTGAATCTCCTTAAAGAGTTGCTTTAGGTCGCGCCTTATAGGAGTTAAAATGACAGTATTTTGCGTCCCATCTAAAAGCGTATAATTAAAGTCTTTTTCCGTGGGCATGCGAAAACGGCCGCGTTCCTCTTTCCCGGTAAAGATAATGAGACTGGAAACTGGAGAAACGGTTTCCCAGCGGAGTTGGGAGGGCTCCTGAATATAGACCCGTCCCTCCGACTCCAGCGGCTCCTGCAGCATGGGAGAATGGTAACTCCTGTGCCAGGACGCCTGCAGCGACTCGGGCATATTTACCTCCAGGATACGCGCAAGGACATCCTGCGAAAACCCGGGAAGGCTCAGCAGCAGTGCCAGAACGGATATGAGTATCCGGCGCATCACTTAACGATGAAGTAACAACCGGCCAGGATGAGGAGAAGGCCTATCCACTGCGTCCAGACCACGGTTTCGTGGAAAAACAATACCGCTACCAGCATGCCGAACAGGAAGCTGAGCGAAGACAGCGGATATACCAGGCTGAACGGGAAACTGCGGAGCATATACATCCACTCCAACGTGCCCACGATACCGCAGATACCGGAAGCGATGAGCCACCAGTTGGTCAGAATCCCGTCACGAAGAAAAGTCCAGGTCCAGCTGAACGTACCCATCTGCTCTGCCGCGACTTTGAAGAGCGACTGGGCGCTACACATCAGGATGGCCTGCGTGATTGATAAAACAATAAGTCTTAATAACATGGTTTCGTCGATAAAACTATGGCTACGGCATGTTCCGTGCCCGGTAGCCGGTTAATGTCCATTTTGGGTGTGCGCTCGTCGTACCATCCCACAAGCGCCGTTTCTATCTCTCCCAGTTGCAACTGCATCATGGCGTCGTTCAGGGCGCTTTGCAGCGAGATGCCAGTATGCGAATAAGTCGCATTGTAGCCATGGCAGCCCAGCCGGATGGCAATGAGCGATCCAATGGTATTGTGCGTACTCTGCATAAAGTGAACCGGACGCATGGGAGCCTGGTCCGGCTGAAGGACGCCTTCCAGGAAGGCCTCCGAATTTTCCATGCAGCCGTAGTCCGTGGCTGTAATAATGGCGTCCGGCATTTCCACGCCGGCCTGGGCCAGCGCCCTCACCGAGCACCACAGGGCGCGTTTCAGAAGCCGCCCCATCCGACGTGCCTCCAGCGGGGTAATGACCTCGCGGAAGTCCGGGTCCTCGGGCCCCAGCTTCACTACGGCGCGTATATACACTTCCCTATTCATAGGCGCTCAGGATTAAGGACGAGTCGTTTCCGCCAAAGCCAAAGGCATTGGTGAGAATGTGTCTGAGATGACCGGTCAGAGCCGGGCATGATAGAGCCTCCGGCTTGATCGGGGGTCTCACCGGAACAAGGCAGGCAGGGTCCGGGGTGCTCCAATTGAGCTCCGCCGGCACAAAACCGTGCTGCAGTGCCAGGAGGCAAAATACGGCCTCGATGGAACCGGAGGCACTGGTGGTGTGCCCGGTAAAGGGTTTGGTGGAACTCACCGGAGGCAAATTCTCGCCAAAGATACGCCGCAGTGCCGCACTTTCCGAGGCATCATTGTTGGGCGTCCCAGTGCCGTGCGCATTGATATAGTCGATATCGGAAGGCTCCAGTCCTGCGCGCTTAAGCGCTTGTGTCATAGCCAGATAAGCACCTTCCCCGTCTTCGGAGGAAGCCGTTTGATGGAAGGCGTCGCAGGCATTGCCGAATCCGGAAAGGACAGCCAGCGGTTTAGCTCCTCGTTTCCGGGCCGAAGCCAAAGTCTCCAGCACCAGATAGGCAGCCCCCTCTCCCAAGTTCAGGCCGGCGCGGTTGGCGTCGAAGGGACGGCAAGGCTGCCGATCCAGAATCATCAGGGAATGGAAACCGTTCAGGTGGTAGTTGGACAGGCTTTCGCTGCCCCCCGCAACGACACATTGACATTGCCCCGTAAGCAGCAGACGGGCGCCGTAAATGAGGGCATTGGCAGCGGAAGAACAGGCGGTGGATAAAGTAGTGGCATCGTCAAAACCACCCACAGACAGGGCCGCCAAGTCCGTGCAGGCCCCGCAGCTGTGGTTCGAAGAATAAACGGGATAGCTTTTCTCCGTGATGTCCATGGCGCCTACGGTGGTGCCGGAAACCAGGATACGGGATGCCCGGTCGGAGCCGGGCATGACGGGACCGGAGCCCCCGACCTGACCGGGGGTCTCCAGACCGGCTTCTTGCAGCGCCTCCCGGATAGCCAGGATGGACATAAGCGTGGTCCTTGGCCAGGTGGCAGGAGCGCCCGCAAGCGCTGCCATAGCTGCATTGCTGAGCGCAACCTCTCCTACCGGATAATCCCTGAGGGACGTTTCCAGGTAGCGGACAGGTCCCACACCGGAGCGGCCTTCGCACAGCGCAGACAGGGTATCGGCCTTACCGATCCCGATGGCGCTCACAACGCCCGCACCCGTTATGACAATGGTTTCTTTCACTTATTTCTTTCTGTTGGCGGCCACGTAATCTGCCATGACGGCCATGCTTTGGAACACGTCTTTTCCCTCCTTGGGATTCGCCAGACGAATACCATAGTTTTTCTCCAGCAGTACGATGAGCTCCAGCACGTCAATGGAATCCAGGCCCAGGCCCTGATCACCAAAGAGCGGTGCATTGTCGTCAATATCCTCCGGTGTCATACCTTCCAGATTCAAGGCTTCGATCACCTTTAGTTTAAGTTCAATAATCAATTCGTTCATCTTGCAAAAATACAAAAATCATTTGAGAATTTCTCCTCTTGTCACCAGCCAGGCGTCGGCCTGCCATTCTGTATCCGACGGACAGTCAATCCAGGCCACCACGGCACTTTGGGTACTGCAGTCCTGAAAAGCCTCGCGAACCAGGGCCCACAGTTGCGCCTCATCGTATGTTTCCAGCACGTAGGCCGATGTCTCTCCGGCATACTTGTTCCGGATGGCAATCTCGCCGGTGACTATGTTGGGCAGCGTGTAAACAAATAGCGCGGGCGACGGGAAATCGGCCATGGTGGCTGCATAGTGGCGGTCGTTGGCCACGCAGCCTTCCCGGCTGAAAACCAGAACGGCACGGTCCTCACGGGGCTGGAACCGGTCCGCTTCATCACCCACCAGCATTTCTGTCAGGAGGAAGCCCAGTTTGGAGAGTACATCCATCTTGAAGAACTTGGGATAGTCCCCCGCCAACTGCCTGTATAAGGTGTTCAAGTTGGCGCCTGAAGGAATGGCCACGTGTTTCACTGCGCACCTCCTTTTCTGAAGAGCAGGGCTCCGTTTACGCCGCCAAAGCCGGAAAGCAGTTTGATGAATTCCGTGCCGCGGGTGGGCATTTCCTGTGCCGATACCCGCACCGGCCGGCTTACCCCCAGTTCCGCAAAGCCCCGGGTAGGCAACGCAATGCCGGCGTCGCAGGCCTGCATGGACACAATGGATTCCAGGATGCCCGCAGCCCCCATCGTGTGACCGAAAATGCCTTTGAGCGCGTTCACGGGAACATCCAGAAGTCCGGCCCGTTCAAGCGCAATGGCTTCCATTTCGTCATTGTAACGGGTAGCTGTACCATGGACGTTCACAAACGCGAGTTGCTCACGCTTCACTTGCGGGAGCAGGTACTTAAGGGCATTGTAGCTGCCCTCGCCGCTTCGTGACGGTCCCGAGATATGGTTGGCGTCGTTGCGCACGGCCCCATCCACCAGTTCCCAGGGAGATGGCCGATCGGAGTCGGCCATGACGTCATGCCCGGCTTGACCGGGCATCTCTCCGCTGAGCACCATGGCGGCAGCAGCCTCGCCCAGGTTCAGGCCATCCCTGGCGGCATCGAATGGCCTGCAAGGCTGCAGGGACAGTGCTTTCAGGGACTGAAACCCGGTGACGATAAAACGGGACTGCACCTCCGCCCCTACCACTACCACGTGGTCATATGCCCCGGAGCGGATCATACGCATCCCTTGCAACAGGGCGGCCAGACCGGAGATACAGGCATTGGACACCACCACAGGCCGGGTTGTCACTCCCAGTGCAGCCGCGATGCGTGTGGCTGAGGCAGCCGGCGAAACGTCCTCGCTGTCAATTTGTTCCACATTGCCTTTGATAGTAGAAAGTACCAGCCCAACACGCGGACCGGCCGGATTTACCTCCGCTTGTGCCAGAGCCTTGCGGGCGGCTTCTACGGCAATGTGCTCAAAAAACGAGGGACCGTCAAATTCCGCCCGGTTCAGAAGCGACGCCACATACGGCTCCGGTAGCGCGGGATAAAGCTGCAGTGCAGAGTGGCCGGCACGCACGGCCAGAAACACCGCTTCCGGGGTGTCCCCAACCGGTGTCACGACACCGCATCCTGCACAGAAGACTTTAGTCATTCTTGACGGCGCTCTTGAGGGACGCAGTTGCAATGAGTTCATCGCCTATGCGTACCTCTGCATCGACCATGGTAATGTTATACACTTCCTCCTTGAGGTAGATGGTGGTTTCCAGGGTTTCTCCCGCCTTGGGAAGCCGGGCAATCTGAAGTTTACGGAACTGGCCGATATACCCGATTTTCACCGGAAGGTGCAAAATAAATTTGCTGTAATACCCTACGCGTACGGCACTGCACTGGGCCATGTGCTCCATGAGTCCGGCCGCGCTCAGGCAAGCGTCTTCCATCAGAAGGTTCTTCCCCTCCTGCGGAGTAAAACGAATGCGGGCCAGTTCGGGAGTGTATTCCTCCAAACTGTCTACAAAGCGAAAAGGAGGTTGCTGAGGCAGTAATTCGCCGATAGGAATGTCGCTGAAAGGATTCATTGCGCCCATAAATCAAAAAAGTTATACCACTGCTCCGGATACTGACGGGTCATGTTTTCCAGTACAGCTACATATTCGCCTGCCAAGGCCTGAGCCCGTTGGAACGCGGTTCCCTCCTGCGGCAAGGGCAAACTTCGCATCACCATCCGGTAGGTATCGCGGCTTTCCTTAAATACAAAAGCGGCGAGTACCGGAACTTCCCGCTGCACAGCCAGCACAAACGGGCCTTGCGGGAAGGTGGCATCGGCCCCCAGGAAGGGCAGGCGGAACGTTTTGGTGGAGCCGAAGGTACGGTCCGCCGGGAGCGAAACAATTCCGCCGTCTGCCAGCGCGTTGTTCAGGATGAACAGGTGGGACCAATCGTCTTTTACCGGCACCATCTCAATGCGGCTCGCGGCAAATAAACGGTCGCGGTTCTGCATGACGAAGGGCGTTTCCCCTGCATAGACCAGTACCTTGATGGTACGGGGGGATGCAAGCATGTAACCCACCATTTCAAAGTTCCCAACGTGGGAGCCCAGCATGACAAATGCACCCGGCTTTCCCGCCAGGTCGTCAAAAATGCTTTTGCTGCCGGAAACCAGCCGGAAGTGCTTGCCGGCATAGGCGCTGAACCGGTCGATGACCAGTTTCCCCATGCCGTACATGTTACGGAACACGCACAGGAAACTATGCACTGCGCCGTAGTTCATTCTGTTGCGGAAAAAACGGTACGAGGCCCTGCGGCCTCGTCCGTCAAACAACACATAGAACGGAATGGCCAGTGACATAATGCCGTAGCTGAGCCCGAGAGGGCACACCCTTACCAGGGATAACAAGGTCCGCTGCATCCAGGGAGTGCCGTCTGTGGAGCCACGCCATGCGCGCGTGCCTTCCTGCTTAGCCAATACGGGCGGCGATGAATTTGCAGAAATCGTCCAGGGTAATGAGTTCCTTGAAGTCTTCCGGTTTCATCTTGAAGCCAAACTGTTCCTCTACCAGGACAACCACATCTACCACTTCCAGGGAATCAATACCCAGATCTTCTTTCAGACGGGCGTCTTCGCTGATTTTGCTTTCTTCGATTTCCAGGTCTTCCACCAGGAATTCGTTAACTTTCTCGTAAATTTCGTCGATAGTCATAATTATTATATAAATATAAGAGTTATTTGATTTTACATACTAAGATGCTATGCCCGAGCCCAATATGGTCATGGATGGTCTCCACCCGGAGGCCGGCGTCATTTACCAGGCGGATGAGGTCCTCCGAATGGTACATTTTGGAATTGCCATTGGCCATGGCCGTGAAATATACACTGGTGAGGGTAAGGCAAAAGGCGGCTGTCTCATAGCGCTGCCGGTCCCATAAGGTCTCCATGACAAGAAGCGTGGTCTGCGGCCCCATCACCTTGGCTGCCCGTTGCAGTATGGAGAGGATTTGCTCCTCGCTGAAGCAGTCCAGGAACTGGCTCATCCAGATAACGTCCGGATGGAGCGTTTGCGGGAAGGCGCTGGCCGGGTCCAGCATATTGATGCCCACCCCGTGAATGCGACCGGCATTCGGGTCCTGGGCTGTGGCCTGTTTCATCAGGCCGATTTGCTGCGGAAGATCCACGATGGTTATTTCCACTTCCGGATCATAGGCCACGCAGCGCTGGGCGAAACGTCCCGTATTGCCTCCCACATCCATAATCTTGTGCGGTTTCCCGGCAAAGACAATGGGAAGGGCGGCCTCAAACGATTCGTCGGAATAATAATGGTCAAAGCGGAACCAGCTCTCCTGTACTTGCTCGGGCAGCGAAGAAAGGCCCTCATAGATGGTGGACCAGGGGCCAAAGTGCTCCAGGCCGGCCGGACGACCTTCCTTCAGGGATTCTTCCAGGTGGAAAAGCCCGATATAGTTGACATCGTGGTTAAAATCCATGTTGACCCGGCTGAAAGGGTTCGTAAGCAGGAACCAGCCGGTTTTGGTAAGGGAAAAGCGCTTGTCTTTGTCAATGATGACCGTGCCAATGGAAAGGGACGCTTCCAGCAATACCTTGGCGGCGTAGCTGCTGATGCCGGCTTTTTGCGCAATTTCCGCCTCCGAAGCAGGGGCTTCACGCAGCAGGTCCAAAATCCCGAACTTGAGCATAAGGCGGCTAACCTGGAATACAATGGGCCCAAAGGCTATGTATTCTGCCAGCCGCTGTGCTTCCAGCGCGCTCAGGTTATCTTGCGTATAGGCTTTCTCTATATTCGGGAAGAAATGCATCTTCTATTTAAGGTATTGTTATTGGCTTGCAAATTTAGTAATAATTTTCTAATTTTGCCCATAATCTGTCAGGTTGGAAGTCAAAGACTGGCTTCGCCTTGCAGAAATTGCATAAAACAATGGAAAAGGGACCTATCTCTCAATTCATTACCCATCACTACCGTCACTTCAACTCTGCAGCCCTGGTAGATGCTGCAAAAGCTTATGAAGATCTCCTGAACAATGGAGGAAAAATGTTTCTGGCTATGGCTGGCGCCATGTCCACCGCAGAACTGGGCCTTTCTCTGGCGGAAATGATCCGTCAGGACAAAATTGCCTTCGTTTGCTGCAGCGCCAACAACCTGGAGGAAGACATCATGAACCTGGTGGCCCACAGCCACTATTACCGGGTGCCGGGTTATCGGGACCTCACTCCCCAGCAGGAGCAGGAACTCCTGGACAACCACTACAACCGCGTAACGGACACCTGCATTCCGGAAGAGGAAGCATTCCGCCGCCTGGAAAAACACCTGGTAGAGGTGTGGGACAAGGCCAAGGCAGAAGGCAAGAGATACCTCCCCTATGAGTTCATCTATCAGATGATCCGCAGCGGCGTTCTCAAGCAATATTATGAGATTGACCCCAAAGACAGCTGGGTAGTCGCCGCCTGTGAAAAGAACATCCCCATCATTTGCCCCGCCTGGGAAGACTGCACCACCGGCAACATCTTCACGGCCCACGTTATCCGTGGGGAATATGACCCGCACATGGTCATCCAGGGTGTGGAAGTAATGATGTTCTTGGTGGACTGGTACAAGAAGAACGCCCCCGGCGTGGGCTTCTTCCAGATTGGCGGCGGCACCGCCGGTGACTTCCCCATCTGCTGCGTTCCCATGATGGAACAGGATCTGGGCTGGGAAGGCACTCCGCTCTGGGCCTACTTCTGCCAGATTTCCGACTCCACCACTTCGTACGGCTCCTACTCCGGCGCTGTTCCCAACGAGAAAATTACCTGGGGAAAGTTGGCACCGGATACGCCCAAGTTCATTGTAGAAAGTGATGCAACCATTGTGGCCCCGCTCATTTTCGCCTATGTACTGGGCTGGTAAACCAGCCGTCCGGCATTCATAAACAGGAGCCTGCTCACCTAGATGAACAGGCTCCTGTTTTTAAGAGGCGTACAACAGCTATCTGGTCTTGATGGACGCCAGACCGGCTTTGCGGGTTTCAATCTGTTCGCAATCCAGCTTGCGGGCATCGATGTCGCCTGCGCCGGATACGTTCAGCGTGCAGGTCTCTGCCGTGCCTTCGAGCTCAACGTCGCCCGCGCCATTCACCACAATGCTTAATTTGCCTACGTTCAAGCCTTTGCAGTCCAAGTCGCCGGCACCGTTAATCTCCACCTCGAGTTCCGGAACAATCAAATTCTTAAGTTCGATATCCCCGGCACCGTTCACTTCTATTTCCAGTTTTTCCTGCTGCTTCAGTGCAGCAATCTTGGCATCGACAGCACCGTTCACCTCTATCTCGGTAAGTTTGGGTGCGCTTACATAAATATCAAATTCATCGGCACGGATATTTATCTTATCGATAGTTTCCAGGATGAGGGTTCCGTTTTCTACCCGATAGTTCAGGTGCTGGAACACTTCTTCGTTGGCTTTTACGCTTACGCTAAAGCTGCCGTCGGTCTGCGTGAACTCAAGGTCCGCTTGGCCGTTGATGACGATGGCGTTAAAATCGGCCAGTTCAAAAGAGCGGGTTACGACGGGACCTTTGCAGGTAACGGATTTGCCGTTTTTACCGTTGCCGATGTGTACGTTACAGGTGCAGCTGATGAGCACGAATGCGCACAGGGCGCTCAGAATTTTTCTCATATGATTTTAGTTTTTGAAGATGCTTGCGTCCAGTCCCAGCAGTTCCATCTTGCGACGGATGGCGGGTACTTCTTTGGAGAGGAAATCGGCCTTTTGGGCTTCCAGGATCTTTTCACGGGCATCGGCCGATACAAAGTAGCCGATTCCGCGCTTGTTGTAGATGATGGCGTCGTCCGTCAGTTTTTCGTACGTGCGCATCACGGTGTTGGGGTTTACGCCTATCTGGCTGCCGTATTCGCGTACGGAGGGGATCCGGTCTTCGGCCTTTAAGCGGCCTGCGAGGATGCTTTCGCACAGGGTGTCGGCAATTTGCAGATAGATGGGTTTGTCGCTGTGGAAATCCATGGCTTAATGCTTAATGGTTTTGAGCCGATAGAAGATGCCGCCGACAATGAGTACGGTGTATATGGCTGAAATCACGTTTATCCACCAGAAGAAGTTGTTGATATTGTCCTGGGCAATGTTCATATCGTCCACATCCATATTCATCATGAAACCAAAGCTGAAGTAGCTCATGACGATGGAAGAGAGGATGCTTATGCCAAAAGCAATGGCAAAGGCGCCCAGAATCTTATTGCGTTTGAAGCAGATGCCGCAGAGAAGGAAATATAGCAGATTTCCCCAGAGGCTCAGGATCATGGCCCAACCCAGCGGTGCCACATTCAAGGTAAGCGTATAATCGGTATTTACATCGGTTATGGCTTCCATCATAGACTTCCAACCACCGGTAATGACACCCAGCATGGACTGGCCCAGGGAAGGATCCAGCGCGCAGAGGACGCTGTCTACCAGGAAAGAAGAGCAAAGGAACAGAATGGGCAGCACCAGCATGGCCATAATGAGCATGGACACCCATTTCTCACAGGTGGAAGCGGGCATCATGAGCCAGGCACTCCCCTTGCGCTTGTCGGTGATATAGCCGTAGATGCGGGTGTAGTAGAATTCCAGGGCAACAGCTGCCAGGGAAAATACCACAAAGCGGCCCATTATGCCGGGACCCTGCCAGCCTTCGCCGAAAGTAAGATTGAACAGCACCACCACAAAATAGGCAATCAGACCAGCCAGGCCGATACCGACAGCGGCCTTTACGTGGTTGCGCCACATTTGCGTGAGGTCATATTTGAAATAGGTCCAGAAACGCTGACCGTTGAATACTTCGTTTGTCATAGGGCTACTTGAATAAAGATTTAACAACGTCTTTGTGGGCATGAACGGCATTGAAGAGGGCTTCCAGGTTTACCTTGGACTCCTCGCCGGTGGTGTTGGGATACACCTGGATGGCGCCGCCAGGGGTGTGTTCCAGGTACAGGGCCTCCGGATGAAGGGTGGTGCCATAGTCAAAGAACAGCTTTTCAGTAATCTGCTGCAGGCTGGCGTTCACCAGCACGTCCTCCTTGTCCAGAATAATGATGGGGTCGATAATCTCTTCCAGGTCACGCACCTGATGGGTGGAAATGACCACGCAGGCATCCTCGGACGTGTAACGGGTAATGGCCTTGCGGAACTGGGACTTGGACGGGATGTCCAGGCCGTTGGTGGGCTCGTCCATGAAATAATGGCGCGCGTTGCACGCAAGGGCGAAGGAAATCCAGGTCTTTTTGAGCTGTCCGGCGCTCATGTTGTCCATGCGCTGGTTCTCGTCCACCTCAAATTCCTTCAGGATGGTGAGGAACTTGCCATGGTCATACTTGGGCCAGAGGGCTCCGGTCTCTACGCCAAACTGGTTGGCACGGTTGTGCACGGGAGCAACCTCGTCCGGAAGATAGAACTGTTCTGCCAGCAGGCTGGGATGGCGGTCAAACGGGGCGCGGCCATCGGTGTCGATGGTACCGGTCTGGGGCTTCTTAAGGCCGCACAGAAGGGTAAGCAGGGTGGTTTTACCTACACCATTCTCCCCCAGCAGGCCATAAATGTTGCCGCCTTTGAGCTCCATGGAAATGTTCCTCAGAACACCTTTGGAGCCATAACTGAACGAAAGATTTTGAATACTTATCATAGCTTTGCTTGTGTATTAGTTCATTAGTACACTGCAAAGGTATGAATAAATTTCAAATATGCAATGGAAATGCGGAAAAAAATCACCAGCCGCGGCGGATATTGTCTTCCATGCCACGGGCCAGGCGGGCGCGGGCCTCGCGGGAGTACCAGGCAATATGCGGCGTCAGCAGAAGCCGCTCCGGGAATTGGCGGGCCGTTTTCATGAGCGGACTGTCCAAGGGAAGCGGTTCCGTCACATACACGTCCAGGGCGGCACCGGCGATAATTCCCTCTTCAATGGCAGCGGCCAGCTCCGCTTCTACGGCAATCCCTCCCCTGCCCGTATTCACCAGAATGGCCGTGGGCTTCATCTGCACCAATTCTTTGTAGCCGATAAGCCCCGCCGTCCGCTCGTTGTACGGCGCGTGAATGGAGATGACATCGGCCCGTTCCAGCAATTCCTCCAACCCCACGCAGGGGTATTCCTTGCAATGGCCGGTGCCGGACGTGGAATAATAGATGACTTCCATGCCGAAGGCTTTGCCGATGGCTGCGACTTTCTGGCCGATGGCACCCATGCCCACAATCCCCAGCGTTTTGCCGGCTATCTCCGTGAACGGATGCGCAAAGTCCACGTGGACGGGATTCCGGCTATAGGCACCGCTCTGAACAAATTCCTGATAGTGTACGGCGCGGCCGGTGAGGTTCAGGATATGCATCCAGGCTATCTGCGCCACGGAATCCGTGGAATACGCCGCCACGTTCCGGACCACGACGCCACGGGCTTCGCACAGTTTCAGGTCGATGTTGTTCATGCCCGTTCCGGCCTCGCAGATGAGCTTGAGCCTGGGTGCGGCATCCAGGAAGGCCTGGTCCACAATGACTTTGTTCAGGCAGGCGACGTCTGCGTCCTTGACCCGCTCCCGGGCTTCTTCCGCCGTGGAGCTGGAATAGCACACGAGTTCCCCCAGGGCGGCCATTTCTTCCAGGGAGACATTCCCCATGGAGATAGCGTCTAAAAATACAATCTTCATTACTTGATTTGAGTTTATTTAAATCTCAGCTATCAGTATGCTCGCGGTGTCCCCGTCCAGCCTGATTTCGCGGCTAAAATGGCGGAGGAGCGTAAGCGCCAGCTGATTCTGTTCTTTTTCTAATACTTCAGGCTCAATGGTTTCCGGGCATTTTACTTCCCAGGTCAAGGTGCCCTCCTGCTGGGAATAGACCAGTGCAAGTCGAGTCCCCGGACGTGTACCGAGAACGGACAGGGACTCCTCAATCACATGCAAAGCGTTGTCCGTCACGGCACGGGACAGGTTATGACGCCGGCAGAACGCCTCCATCTGCGCGGTCATGGCAAACCAGTCGAAGCGCTCGCTGCCAATCAGGAAGGCCGATCGGTGTATCTGGCGGATAAACTGCCGGGTAAGCTCGCCCCGGGGATGGTCGAAGATCTGGTCCGGCGTCCCGTCCTCATAAACAACCCCTTGGGCCAGGAACAGCACACGGGAACTGACCTGACGGGCAAAGCGGAGTTCATGGGTCACCACAATCATGGTCATGCCCTGCCTGGCCAGCCGCGTCATCACGCCCAGCACTTCGCTCACCATCGTGGGGTCCAGGGCCGATGTCGGTTCGTCGAAAAGCAGGATGTCCGGTTCCATGGCCAGCGCACGGGCGATGGCCACGCGCTGTTTCTGGCCGCCGGAAAGTTCATCCGGCATGGCATCGGCCCGCTCGGCCAGCCCTACCGTTTCCAGCAGCCGGAGCGCATCCACACGGGCTTCCACGGGGCTTTTTCCCAGCAATTTGACAGGACTCAGGGTCACGTTCTCCAGCACGGTCTTGTCCCGGAACAGGTTGAATCCCTGGAACACCATGCCCATCCTCCGGCGCAGTGCCGGTACGTCCGCCCCCTCCGCAAGGATGTCCTGCCCGTTGATGCAGATGCTACCGCCGTCCGGACGCTCCAGCAGGTTCAGGCAGCGCAGGAAAGTGCTCTTGCCACCGCCCGAAGGGCCGATAACGGAAATCACTTCCCCTTTATTGATTTCCAGGTTGATGTCTTTCAGCACTTCCAAATGGCCATAGTGCTTCTGCAAATGGGCGATGGAAATGCCGGAGAGCGGCTCCGCACTTCCCTGCACGGCAACGGCAGGCCCTTTCCGCCTGTTCCGGGAAAAGAAAAGGGCTGCGCATCCCCCTGCAAGGAGGACGGCGGCAAGAAGCGGCCACCAGGTCCGGCCCGGGGTACGGCCAGCATCCCATGCGGCACCCGTGAGCAATTCCGCCTCCCCTTTCCGGGTATAAAACATGATGCGGGCGGCATTGTAGGGAGCCGAGAAGAGCACCTGCCTGGCCCGCTCTTCGGTAATGGCGATACAGCCCATCGCCATATCTGCCTTGCCGCTTTGCAGGGCGGGGAGCTGCGAGGCAAAATCCATCACCAAAAATTCCAAACGCCTGCCGCTGCGGTTGGCCCACTCGGTAAGGAGTTCAATTTCAAAGCCGGACGGCTTGCCGGAGGCAATGAAATTGTACGGAGGCGACATGGGGAAAGTCGCCACGCGCACAAGCTGGCCGGTCCCCGTCTGCCGCGGAACGGGGATGCCGGAGACATCATCGGCCTTGAACCAGCGGTCGGAGATGGCGCGATAGGTTCCGTCGGCGCGGATATCGGACAGGAAACGGCTGAAATCCTCCTGCAAGCGGGCATTTCCGAAGGGGAAGCACGCCCCCACCGGGCGGGGTGGCAATCCGGCGTCCACCGTGTCCACCTGTGCGGCTATCTCCCTGTTCACCATCACCGTCATATTCTCCTGGCACACGACGTCCACCTTGCGGCCTTGCAGGGCCACCATCATGTCGGTCAAGGTGGAAAAACGCTGGATATCGGCATCGGGGGCATGGCGCGTAACAGTAATGTCCTGGATGCTGCCTATCACCACGCCGATGCGTTTTCCCTTCAGCGCCTCAAAAACGGGCGGAGCGGTTTCTGACGCAGGATGCTCCGCCGCACGGTTCAGCAGGGAGGGGACATAGCCGGCCATGCCCAGCGCCAGCAGCGCCGCAGCAGCCAGAACCGCCGTGCGGGTACGCCTCCGTCCCAAAGCGCCCAGCAGCACGCCTGTAAGCCATGCAATGAGAAAATAGAGCGCCGCGGTGAGCAGCAGCGGAAAAAAGGCATCGAAGGTGCGGCTGCGGATGAGGTCCGATGCACGGGTCATGTCCATGACGGCGATATAGCCCACGATGCTGGTGCCTTTGAGCAGGGTGACCAGTTCGCCCTCGTAAACGGGCATCACGGACTTCACCACCTGCGGCAGCACAATCCGGAAAAACGTCTGCCGGGGCGTATGCCCCAGCGCCAGGCCGGCTTCGGTCTGTCCGCGGTCAATACTGTCGACGGTTACGCGCAGCATCTCGCCCACATAGGCCGAAACATACAGGGCAAAGGTCAGGATGGCGACAACGATGCCCGTCGCCCCCAGCGGCGCCATGAATACATAGTACATCAGCATCAGGAGCACCAGCACCGGCGTGCCGCGCATCAGATTGATGTATGCCCGGGCCGTCTGCCGCAGCCAGCCTCTCCGATGCATGCGGGCCCAACAAACCACGCCGCCCAGCAGGGTGCCGAGTACGGCTGCACACAGGGTGATGAGCAGGGTCACCTGCAAGCCGTCCAGGATCATCCTGTACCGTTCCTCCACGATGAGGTTATTCTTGAAGCTGTCGGCTATATTCATGAATATCAATTTGCAATCTTACAAATATACACATTGTTCCGCTTTTTTTGCTATATTTGTCCTTGCAAATACAGGAAAATGGCAAAGGCTGCAGAAATACTCGCGCGCATTGACGAAAAAGCGCCCTACGCAATGGTCATCGAGGCCAGTGTACGGGACTATTGTGTGCTGGCGCTGCAGTTCCTTAAGGGTCAGGCGCAGCCGCAGCAGTATTTCCAAACTCCCCTGCCCTCTCCCCTTGCCGTTCTGGACGCGGAAGCATCGGCCCAAAAACATGCGGCGGAACGCTACTGCGTGCAGCTTTACCGGCCCTCCAGCGAGGCTTTGCTGGCCGATTCCATTGCGGACCTGGCCTTTGCCCAGTCCCAGCGGCTCACCCTGTCGGAGCCTTCCTCGCCCCAGGCCGACGACCGTGAGCGCGCGTGCGTATATATTACGGCGGTATACACGCTCTTTGCCCTGGAGCTCCATGGTCGCACGGATTTTGCCGTCCTCTTCCTGGAGGCCTGGGCCAATTTTAACGAATTTGCCAGCGCCCGCACCGTGCGCATGCACTATGACGGGAGCTGGCAAAGCCGATATCATCCGCTTTTCTATCCGCTGGGTTAGGCACCCAGGCGGGCTTCCAGACGCTTGCGGATTTCCTGGAGGAACTGCAGGGAGGTCAGGCCCTTGGGGGTAATGCCTTCGGAGAGGTTCACCAG
>CAMZCW010000018.1 GCA_947305045.1 uncultured Bacteroidales bacterium
TGGTCCGTGGCCTGTACAAGAATCCGGATTTGGACGTAAACGCCTTCTGCCTGGCTATGGGCGTAAGTAAAACGCTGCTGAACAATAAATTACAGGATGCATTTGGCCAGTCTATCGGCCATTTCATCCGTACGTATCGTCTGGCTGTTGCCAAGGAAATGCTGGAAAGCGGCAGCGACGCCACCGTAGCGGAGGTTGCGTATGAGGTGGGTTTCAACGACCCCAAATACTTCACCCGCTGTTTTACCAAAGAATTTGGCCTGGCGCCCAGCGCGGTGGAACAGAAAGCTTAATACCGTTTCTCGGGATAGGCGTTAATGACGCCGTCCAGATAGGTGAAACGGTTCTGGAGCCAGACCTTGAGCCTGGCCACCTCTTTCTCGTGTGAAAACTTGTTGATGCCCCAGAGTTCCATGTCGGCTTTGGCGGCCGGCCCTATGAAGGCTTCGGTTTGGTCAATCTGCTTCAGAACGGCCTGCAGGAGAGGCGTTTTTACCGCATTCCAACGAGCCTTGAGCAAGCGTACAAACTCCGGAATGCCCCACAGGCGGCAGAAAAAGTCCGGTGCCGTTCCGTTCATTGCCTCCTTGTGCAGGTAGGGTTCCGTTCCGAACACCAGTACGTTCCATTTGAAATAGGTATGGCACATGCCGCTGTGGTTGAACATATCTGCGGCGTCATAACCAAAGCCGGCATCGGCATCCCAAAAGGGGCCCATCACCCATTTGGCGCTGTTGTTGCGCCGGTGGATGTAGCCGCTGCGCATGCTGGGGTTGTTGTCCACCTCTCCGTTGCCGATAATCTCCTGGATGAGGATGTAATGAATCATGGAGTCGATATCCAGCAGGGCCTGGATGTCTTGCCAGCGGCGCTGTCCGATGGCGCTTTCCAGTTTGGCAAATTCGCTTTGCACGCGGCTTTTGGCGGTGTTGTCCGGGTCTTTGGGGTATTTTACGGCACAGGCGCTTTTAAAAACAGTGGAAAAGAAGTTATTGGTGGCGTTGGGGTTCTCGCCCGGCCCGTCGTTGAGGTCCAGGGCCAGCAGAATTCCGTCCTCTTTGTCCAGCGGAACGCGGTTCCCGCCTTCTTCCACCTGCTCCGTAACCATGTACAGGCCCAGATTCTTGTCGTTCAGATACAGGTTTACGTAGCGGGAGTGGTTGGCGCAGGGAAGCCCCAGTTCATGGGCCAGGGTAAAGGCAACATTGTTCATCAGGTGGGTGACGTCGCGGAAGTCGGCCAAAAGTACCCAGTCGCGGTTGGAGGCCATGCTCAAAAGGGGC
This sequence comes from uncultured Bacteroidales bacterium, assembly GCA_947305045.1. The sequence goes on from CAMZCW010000018.1 coordinate 1,284, forward strand.
GTGCTCTCTTCCAATTTGAGCCTGTAGGGTTTCTTGGGATACCATCCCCATGTGGAGTTGCCGCGACCGCGAATTTCACCTTTCATGAACAGGTGGTCTTCAAAGTGCCCGTTCCCCAGCAGGTGGGCGCTGCAGGGAATGTACGTCTCTTTGGAGTTGACGATGCGCTCGTTTTCGGTGAAAATATTCAGCCTGGCCAGGCCGTATTGGTAGTATTCTACTTGCACAGACGCTTCCTCGGGAGGGATGATCTCCTTTTTGCAGGCGCCCAGCGGGAGTATTAGTAAGGTGACGTAAATCAGGAACTTATTCTTCATGGTGCAAAGATAAAAAATCCGGATTGGGTTATTTAGGGGCGGATGTCGACTTGTTCAAAAATCCACCTGTTATGTTTTTTTGTCCCCTTTGAGTGGAAGGATAGTGCCTATCTTTGCTTTCGGTTAACCATTTGATAATGACACTGAAACATTTTTTGCCTCTTTTGGCCCTTTTCACTTCCCTTTGCAGTGCCTGTGCACAGCCTGGTGGCCGTGTCCCCAAGTTCCGCCCTGCAGAGCCCCCGGCCCACGACCCGGTGGCCATCCAATGTGACGGCACGTGGTATCTCTTTTCCACGGGGTTCGGTGTCGATTTTTATACTTCCAAAGACCAGAAAAATTGGAAATACGGCGGTCAGGTATTTGACAACCCGCCGCAGTGGGCGCTGGAAACCGTTCCCGGCTACCGCGGCCACACCTGGGCTCCGGATATCTCCTGCCATAACGGAAAATACTATCTCTACTATTCCTGTTCATCTTTTGGCAAGAACGACAGCGCTATTGGCGTTGCTGTAAACAAGACCCTTAATCCCGCTTCCCCGGACTACAAGTGGGAAGACAAAGGCTGCGTGGTGCGCTCGGTGGGCGGCCGCGACAACTGGAACGCCATAGACCCCAATTTGTTTGTGGACGAGGACGGTACGGCCTGGCTCAGCTTTGGCTCCTTCTGGGGTGGCCTCAAACTGGTGCAGCTGGACAGCACCCTTACCCGTCCGGCAGAACCGCAGGTGTGGTATCCGCTTTGCATCCGTCCGGAAGGCACGGCGGAAGATACTTCCAAGACAGATGATGCCATTAAGGCAGACCCTCGCGGCAAGGTCTTCGACCCGGGCAATGGTGCCGTGGAGGCTCCCTTCATCGTGAAACGCGACGGCTGGTATTACCTGTTTGTGAGCTATGACCTTTGCTGCCGCGGGCCCAAGAGTACTTATAAGGTAGTGTGCGGGCGCGCGCGCACAATTACCGGTCCGTATTATGACAAAAACGGGGTTTCGCTCCTGGAAGGCGGCGGAACGGTGGTGGTGAGCGGCAATGAGCAATTCCCCGGTGTGGGCCACTGCGCCGTGGTGGGGGACAAGCTGTTCTTCCATGCCTATGATAAGAAAATAAAGTACAACGCCCATCTGCTGGTGCGGCCCATCGACTGGACCGGCGGCTGGCCCGTGGTGAAACTATAAACTAAACCATAACTAATTATTAACCAAAAACAACAAACGTATGCAAGCCAAAAAATTATTGCTTGGTGCAATGTGCACGGCTTTCTTCGGAATGGTTGGTTGTACGGCCCTGGAGCCCTACAAGATTGACGCCCCCGAAGATTTGGCCGGTAAAATTGCCGAGTACAAGGCGGAAAAGGACGCTGAAAACCAGGTTCCTGACGACGCTGTTGAAATTGAGCTTTCCCCTGCAGTTGTCGGTGCGGAAGACAATTCTTCTGCCTGGTGGACGGATTTCAGCCAGTATTTCACCATTCCTGTAGCCAAGAAATTGGTTATCAACTTTGTGAACTATGGCGGCGCTTCCAACTGGAACAACTGGGTGCTGGCCATCACCACGGCCAAGGCACGTGGCGCAGAAGGCTATGCCGAGTACGCTGTTATCCGTTCCGACAACTATGGTTGGGGCTCTGCGTATGACGGTGCCAATATCGCCATCGACATGGATGGTACGGCTCCGGACAGCGACGACTGGTGGGCTACCTTCCGTGACAAGATGAACGGCGCTTCCGTGGAAATGGTCATCGACCATGCCAGTGAAGGCACTGCCTACGTAGTGGCTACTGCTACGGCGACGGACGGCACCATCATCACGGAAACCTTCCACTGCCCCGTTTCCTTCGTGGACGACATCAATGTGTTCATGGTGGCCGACGGTGCCCATGCCAAATTGGATCGTGCCTTCCTCACTTCTTCCGAATATCCCATCCTTCCGGATGCCAATCCGGCCAAGGTGGTTATTACCGGCAATCCTACCGCTATCGACTACAATGCAGACCCTGAAGCGATTGATTTCTGGGGCCAGTCTGTTGCTACTGTCGTGTTTGAGGACGAGTCTTCCATGACCGTTGCTCCTGAAGACCTGATAATCACCGCTCCGGACCTTACCCTTCCCGGTATCAAGACGGTGGTTGTTACTTACAGCTACACCAAGAAGGGTGTGCTCACCAAGCCTGTCTCCGGTTACTACAACTTCGAGCTCGTTGCTGGTCTGGCGGGTCTCCAGATTGTCAAGAACCCTTCTCACTACACCTATCTCTATTACGATAATGCCAAGCTGGATTTCCGTCCCTATGGGCTCATGCTGCAGGCCGTATATGACGGTGGCACCACCGTTCCTCTTACCCTGGACGATGTAACCGTGTCTGACATTGTCATGCAGGAAGGTGAGCAGGATCTCACCATTACTTACAAGCCCGGTACTCAGGCTGTTACCACCACTACCAAGGTGAAACTGGTGAAGGGTGCCTCCGCCCTCGGCGTTCCGGAGCTTAACTCCGCTTGGTGGACCTACTTCGCACCTGACCGGAAAGTTCCCAGCGGTGAGAGCGTTTCCTTCGAAATGGACGTTTATTCCGTTGCTGCTGAGAATTGGCAGGCCCCTGTGGCCATCCTGCGCAAGGGCAACCTTGAACTTGGCGACGCCGGTCAATATGCCGTTGTGCGTATCGACAACTTTGGCTGGGGCAGCGCTTTTGCCAATGAGGATGCCAACAAGGAGAGTGACTGGAACTGGGATCTGTTCAAGTCCATGCTGAACAATTCTCACGTGAAGATCACGGCCACCAACAACGGTGACAACGCTGTCATTCGCTATGATGTGAGCTGGGCCAACGGCGAAGAGCATTACCAGCTTTACAAGAACATCGCCATCAACGATGCCGACGACGTGTATCTTTCCATGACCATGGATAACTGCTATGCCGTGCTCGCTCCCGACGGCTATGTGGAGCCCGAGGTTCCGGATACGCCGGTTGCTGCCGTGATTGAATCCATCGCCGTGACCAAGCAGCCCGTCACCACAACGTATCTTTTCGATAACAATGCGAGCCTGGCTTTCCGCACGGGTGGTCTTGAAGTAACCGCTACCTATACGGATAGCAGTATAGAAGTGCTTGACCTGAGCAAATTGAATTTCTCCAACATCGCCCTTACTGCCGGTTCGCAGGATGTGACCATCTCCCTCAAGGAAAACGCCGGCATTTCCACCACCGTGGCGATCACGCTTGTAAAAGGAACCGGAATTGGTGAACCTGATTTTTCCAATGGCTTCTTTGCCAGTCAAAGCGCGAACATGCCGGTGGCATCCGGCGCTGAACTTGTCAAGGAAATGGACGTATATGCTGCCGCTACCCTCAATTATGAGTGTCCCATCTTTGTCCTGCGCGACAGTGCAAATCCTGCTGTAGAGTATGGCGTATGCCGTCTCGATAACTGGTGCTGGGACGCCACCGGCAATCCCTCTACCGTAATTGTAAGAGATTGCGACTGGAACTTTGAAGGAGACGGCTTCTATGCCAACATTAACAACATGCACCTTGTCGTAAGTGTCAAGAATGTTGGCGACGGTACGGCCGAGCTCCATATCCAGGCGACTTACGCAAATGGAACCCAGCACAATCAGCATTTTACCAATATTCAGGTAGCCAATGTGAATGACTTCCAGTTTGCCATTACCAGTGAGCATAACTACATTGTTCTTGCCGACTAAACAGACAGAAAGCGTATGAAAAAAATATTCTCAACTATAGTGATGCTCCTGGTCGTGGCTTTCTCGGCCCTGGCGCAGAATAACGTGACGGTAAAGGGTACTGTCATTGACGAGACCGGCGAGCCCCTGCTGGGTGCCGGTGTCGTGGTGAAGGGTACCACCACCGGTACCACCGCCGACTTCGACGGTAACTTCTCCCTCACTGCACCGGAAGGCTCCGTGCTGCAGTTCATCTCCGTGGGTTTCGAGACCATCGAAATCACCGTGGGCCCGGACGGTAACCTGGGTACCATCACCATGAAGACGGAAACCACCCTCCTGGACCAAGTAGTCGTGGTGGGTTACGGTTCCCAGAAGAAGGTGGACCTCACCGGTTCCGTAGCCATTGTAGATGCCGACGAAATGAAGAAAGTGTCCCACTCCAACATCTCCTCCATGCTGGAAGGTAAGGTGGCCGGTGTGCAGATTACTTCCGACGGTCAGCCGGGTGCGGACCCTGCCGTCCGTATCCGTGGTATCGGCAGCTTTGGTGACACCAGCCCGCTGTACGTGATTGACGGCGTGCCCATGGGTACCACCATCCGCGACTTCTCCCCGAACGACATTGAGACCATCCAGGTGCTCAAGGATGCTTCCGCCGCCGCCATCTACGGTTCCCGTGCCGCTAACGGCGTGGTCATCATCACCACCAAGAACGGTAAGAAGAATCAGCCCGTGAAGGTGGACTACCGCGGTTATGTGGGTGTGGATACCATCCGCAAGGACGTGTACCAGGTGATGGACGCCGCCCAGTACGGTGAGTACATGCGCATGTCCTACGCCAATTCCGGCCTGGCCGACAAAGTGCCCTCCGGTTACGTAATCGGCTCCGACAATTACCTGGATCCCAAGACCAACAATACTGACTGGTTCAAGGAAATGTTCAAGACGGGTATCCGTCACAACCACAACCTGAATGTTTCCGGCGGTGGTGAGAACAGCACCTACAACATTGGCCTGGACTACTTCTCCCAGAAGGGTACCCTCCGCGGTGCCGGTCCTAACTTCGACCGTTTCACCGTCCGTGCGAACAACACCATGGACATCAAGTTCCTGAAGATTCGCACCGGTATCGTCTACTCCCACTCGGACCAGGACAACATGTCCGCTTCCAACGCCAACGAATACGTGCAGGGTCTGTACGGTACCCAGTATCCCATCATGGCGACAACCTTGTTCATGCCCCCGTCCATCAAGGCTTACGACGCATCCACCTGGTTCCTGGACCGCGTGGTGGGCGCTGCCTCGGACTACAGCTACGACGCCTACGGCTTCGGTACCTACTATGACAGCGTGCACGGTGATATCCGTATCGCCAACCCGCTCCTGTACAACAACCTGATTCAGCGTAAGAGCACCGTGGACCGCGTTGTTCTCACCGGCTCCGCCACCCTGGATATCCTGGACATGGTGGGTCACAAGAACGACAACCACAAGCTGGACTACAACCTGAACCTCTCCTACAGCCGTTCCTTCGTGAAGGGCTTCACCTTCCTCCCGGCCTTCATCCTGTCCAACGCCAACTACCTGGCCAAGACCAATGAGCGCCTGAGCGAGAACTACAACAACTACAGCGACTTCCTGGTGGAAAACTACCTCACCTATGACGGCAAGTTCGGCAAGCATCACCTGAATGCCGTGGCCGGTTTCACCTTCCAGCGCGAGAAATACCACACGCTGGCCGGTTGGGGTAACAACTTCCCGGAACCGTACTACCTGCAGGTGAACAACGCCGCCACCCGCGACGCCAGCTCCTACGAGAGCGAGCACGTGCTGGCCTCCATCATCGGCCGTATCAACTACGACTACGATGGCCGTTACCTCTTCCAGGCTACGGTCCGTCGGGATGGTTCTTCCCGCCTGAGCGTGAACCGCTGGGATTGGTTCCCGTCCTTCTCCCTGGGTTGGAGAATCGACAAGGAGCGTTTCTTCGCCGACAATGTGGACCCGCAGCTGGTGAGCCTCCTCAAAATCCGTGCATCGTACGGTATCCTGGGTAACGAGAACATCGGCGACTATGCCTTCATGGAAACCATGGCCCGTGGCAACTACACCTACAGCTTCGGTAACAACAAGGTGACCGGTTCCGCCATCTCCAACTACGTGAACGAGTACATCCGTTGGGAGAAGAAGAAATCCCTGGACGTAGGTTTGGATTACTCCATGTTCGGCGGCGCCCTTGAGTTCAATGCCGACTACTATCGCAACGTTTCCGAGGACCTGCTTTACTCCGTGCCCGTTCCTGCTGAGGCCGGTGCCACCAACGACGCCGTTACGATGAACGCCGCCACCATGGTGAACTCCGGTGTTGAGCTGAGTGCCAGCTACCGCAACTACAAGCACGCCTTCAAGTATGACATCTCCGGTAACGTCACCTTCCCTAAGAACGTGGTAACGTCCCTGGGTATGGGTACCGTTTCCCGTGACGATGCCATGTGCCGCACCGTTGTGGGTGAGGAAGTAGGCCGCTTCTACGGTTACGTATACGAGGGTATCTTCCAGAACCAGTACCAGATTGACCATCATACCAACGACAACGGTGACTTCGTGGTCCAGAACGGTGCCAAGCCCGGTGATGTGGCCTACCGCGACATCAACAACGACGGACAAATCAACGCCGACGACCGCACCTTCCTGGGCAGCGGTATGCCCAAGGTACAGTTCGGCCTGAGCGCCCGCTTCGAGTACAAGGGCTTCGACCTCACCATCTCCACTTACGGCGCCGCCGGTCACAAGCTGGTGGACTACGTGGACCAGGCCCTGCACAGCTCCTACGGTATCACCAACAAGAGCGTGGACCTGGTGAACGCCTGGACGCCCACCAATACCAACACCACCGTTCCGCGTGTGGCCAACAGCGCCGACGGTACGGTGAACAACGACTTCTTCAGCTCCCGCTTCCTGCAGAACGGCGCCTACTGGAAGATTGCCAACGTCGAGTTGGGTTACAACTTCCCGGAGAAATGGTTCGAGAACGCCTTCATCCATGGCGTCCGCGTGTATGTATCCGGCCAGAACCTGGCTACCATCACTGCTTACAAGGGTTACAATATTGACTTCGCCGGCGGCGTATTCACCCCGGGCTTCAACTATTGCTCCTATCCGGCTCCTGTGAGCGCCATGTTTGGTGTGAACCTGTCCTTCTAGTAATCTGAAAATGCACAAGAATATGAAAAAGATATCGTTTATTCTGGCTGCCTTCACTGTTCTGGCTACCGTCGCCTCCTGCGACAAAGAGCTGGCTGTGAAAAACGTGAACAACCAGACCACATACGACTTTGGCAACACCGACGCAGACCTTCAGGAAGCCGTGATTGCGTGCTACAACCGCATCCGCCTGGAAGGTACCTTCGCCCGTGTAGGCTACATGCACGACGTAATGCGCGGTGACGAGGCCTGGAATCCCCAGAATGCCTGGTACATCCCGGCCGACCACCTCAATTCCCCGGGTACCGTGGATGTTACCGACCAGTGGATCTGGCGCGACTGCTACCACGTGGTGAACCGCTGTAACTTTGTCCTCAAGAAGATCAACCCGGAAGAGAACAACATGACCCAGAACCGTGCCCGTATGCGCGGCGAGGCCCTGTTCCTCCGTGCGCTGGCCTATTATGAGCTGGCCACCTACTACCAGACCGTTCCCAAGTTCGACGACTATGCTCAGTATGGCTCCCTGGAGACCATTTACTCGGAGAACGTGAGCCAGGACGAGATTCTGGACCTGGTGGAATCCGACCTCAAAGAAGCCATGGAACTGCTTCCCAAGCGTGATTTGGGCGGTGAATGGGCTAAGGGCCGTGCTACCTGCGGTGCTGCCGCCGGTTACTATGCCCGCACCCTGATGTTCCGTCACAAATATGCCGAGGCTCTCACGGTGCTGAAAGCCATCCTGAACACCGCCGACGGCGGCTCCGAGGAGTATGGTCACTACGAACTGGTGGCCGACTACGGTGCCAACTTCCGTGAAGGCGCAGACGAGAACAATGCGGAAAGCCTGTTCGAGGTCCAGTTCATGGACTATGGCACCGGCGGCGTGGACGAGGAATGGACCCCTGTGAACATCTCCTCCAACGCTACCCAGGGCCATGCCCTTGAGGCCAACATGGGCCCCGGTACCTTTGGCGGTTGGGGCGACGTTGCCATGAGCAACTGGCTCTACAACCTGTACAAGGCAGAAAAGTGCACCGACGGTCGTCTGGATCCCCGTCTGTACTGGACGGCCATGACCTTCGAGCCGGAATACAACCAGTATACGGGCAACCCCACCGCCGCTTATCCCGGCGGAGACCCGCGTAAGAACGAGGTGTATCAGATTACCATCACCGATGCCACCAAGGGCATGCTCCGCACCAACAACGATAACGGCGGTATCCCTGTGGCCAAATGGACCAACGCCCGCACGGGTCTGTACAACAGCGTGGTTACCGGTCTGCACTGCGGCATCAACGTTCGCCTGATGCGTTATTCCGATGTCCTCCTGCGCGCCGCCGAGTGCGAAAACGAAATTAGCGGTCCCACCCAGCAGGCGATTGACTGGATCAATACCGTCCGTGAGCGTGTTGCCCTGGCTCCGCTGAGCCTGGCCAACTTCGCCGGCAATGCCGACAAGCTCTTCGAGCAGATTGCCAACGTGGAGCGTCCCAAGGAGTTCGGCCTGGAGAACGGCCGCGGAATCGACCTCATCCGCTGGGGCTTCTTCTACGACCCCGAGCGTCTGCAGCAGATTGCCGCCCACAGCCGCTACTTCTTTGACGACAAGTACGACGAGAACGTGATGAAGCCCATCACCACCGCCAACCTGAACGCCAAAGGCGCCGGCACCGCACTGGATTGCACCGACGACTCCTACACCTCCTACTTCCGCGAGGGACACGAGTATTTCCCCATTTTCCAGGGTACCCTGAACAACAACCCCAAGCTGCACGGCAACTCGGCCAACACCAGCACGCCCAATACGCCCTCTTGGAGAATCCACCCTGTGACTGCTTTGAACTAATAAAGGAGAATGATTATGAAAAAATATCTTGTTTTGGCCCTCTGCGGCGCCCTTGCATTGGCAGCCTGTACCAAGGAAGACGGTGTAGGTATCCGGACCAAGGAGGATTACCAGGGGAACGTGAACGACAACGGCATCCCTACCTATGCCGACGACTATGCCTCTATCGCCAACTGGGACTTCCATCCCAATTGGAACCTGGCCAACGTGCATGACCCTTCCGTTACCTATTATAACGGGTATTACTACATGTTCGGCACGTCCGCATCTTACGGAAACGAGCACGACAAGGCAACCATGGGCCGTCAGTTCCAGGGCAAGCGCTCCAAGGATCTGGTGAACTGGACCCATATTTATGGTCCTATGAACACCGCTCCGGCATGGGTGAAAGACTCCCTGAACAGCATTCGCGGCCGCATGAACCTGGAACCCATCGACAATCCGGTCTATGGCTACTGGGCTCCCGTGGTGCGTGTTGTTAACGGCAAGGTGCGCATGTACTACAGCATCATCATTGACAATTTCATCAAGACGGGTAAGGTCAACACCGCCGCCAATTTTGACAACAGCTGGTCCGAGCGCGCTTTCATTGGCATGTGTGAAACTTCCACGCCGGAGGACCCGGATTCCTGGGTCGATAAGGGCTTTGTGACCTGCTCCTCCACGGACAAGGCTTTCGACGCCTATGGCCGCGCCAACTACACCGGTGACTATGGCAACACTTACTTCTATTTCAACGCCATCGACCCTACCTACATTGTAGACGAGGGCAAGCACTGGCTCATTTACGGTTCCTGGCACAGCGGCTTCGCCATCATGGAGATTGACCCTGAGAGCGGTCTTCCGAAGGCTGCTTTCGAGAATGGCGTGTTCAAGGGCCTGGGCGAGCCTTGGGGCAACAACCCCAACTACGGCAAGCGCATCGCTACCCGCGTGGCCTCCGGTACCTGGAGCCACTGGCAAGGTTCCGAGGCTCCCGAAATCGTGAAGAACGGCAAGTACTATTACCTCTTTATGGCCTATGACGGCCTGGATGTGCCTTACAACACCCGCGTCTGTCGTGCAGAGAACATCGAAGGCCCGTACTACGACATCAAGGGGAAAAACATTACCGAAGGTAACGTGGCTTATCCGATCGTCACCCATCCTTACAAGTTCAATGGCAGCGACGGTTGGGTGGGAATTGCCCACTGCTGCATCTTCCAGCAGGATGGTACCGGTGACTGGTTCTATGCCTCTCAGGGCCGCCTGCCGGCCGGTGTGAATGGCAATGCCAGCTCCAACGCCCTCATGATGGGCCATGTCCGCCGCATTGTGTGGGCTCCCTCATCGGCCGAGAACCTGGACGATGTGTGGCCGCTGGCCCTGCCGGAGCGTTATGCCGGTCTTGGCAAGAAGGCCGTGACCGCTTCCGAGATTCCCGGCACCTATGAACTCATCAACCTGGAATACAAGCAGGGCGTGCAGGACACTTCCGTGGAGTGCTCCCTCACTGCCGCCGGTAAGGTAATCAGGGAAGGTGAAGAGTTTGGCACGTGGAGCTTCTCAGAAGACCGCCAGTTCCTCACCGTCACCAGTGGTGGCAAGTCTGTCGTGATGGTTGTGGCACACGAGGCCGACTGGGAGCGCACCAAGGAAGTGGATGGCGCAAAGGTGATGGACCGTCAGGAGACTGTAGTCTTTGCCGGTACGCACAAGGATATGGACGCCACCTTCTGGGGCAAGAAAATCGACTAAACTATGAAGAAAGCTTTCACACTGGTATTCGCTTTAGCTTTGACCCTGGGCGCCTCCGCCCAGGTCAAAGTTAAGGTATTCGAGACCGCCAAAGACCAGCCCCGTATCCCCGCCGAGATTTACGGCCAGTTCTCCGAACATCTGGGCCGATGCATCTATGAAGGCATCTGGGTGGGCAAGGACTCCAAAATCCCCAACAAGGACGGTTATCGGACCGATGTCCTCAAAGCGCTGAAAGAGCTCAAAATCCCCGTTCTCCGCTGGCCCGGCGGCTGTTTTGCCGACGAGTACCACTGGATGGACGGCGTGGGCCCGCAGGAGAACAGGCCCAAACTGGTGAACAACAACTGGGGCAGTACCATTGAGGACAATTCCTTTGGCACGCACGAGTTCCTGAACCTGTGCGAACTGCTGGGCACGGAGCCGTACATCAGCGGCAACGTGGGCTCCGGCACCGTAGAGGAGCTGGCCAAGTGGGTGGAGTACATGACTGCGGCAGAAGGAACCATGGCAGAGTTGCGCGCCAAAAACGGCCGTAAGGAGCCCTGGAAAATCAAGTACCTGGGCGTTGGCAACGAGAGCTGGGGCTGCGGCGGTGACATGACGGCAGACTATTATGCCGATGTGTACAAGCGCTACGCCCTGTATGCCCGCAATTATGCGGACAACCGGCTGTTCAAGATTGCCTGCGGCGCCTCCGAGGACGATTATGAGTGGACCAGAACCGTGATGAAGAAGGCGGGCACCAAGCTCAACGGCCTGTCCCTGCACTACTACACGGTACCCGGCTGGGACTGCGACAAGGGCAGCGCCACCGAGTTCACCACCGAGGACTACTACAACACCCTTACCCGCACTGCGGGCGTGGAGGAAGTCCTCAGGAACCACATTGCCATCATGGACGCATATGACCCGGACCGCAGAGTAGCCCTCATCCTGGACGAATGGGGTACCTGGTTTGAGGTAGAGCCCGGCTTCAACGAGGGCCATCTGTACCAGCAGAACACCATGCGCGACGCCATGGTGGCTGCCATTAACCTGAACATTTTCCACAAATACACCGGCCGCCTGAAGATGTGCAACATTGCCCAGGTGGTGAATGTGCTGCAGTCCATGATTCTCACGGACGGCCCGCGCATGGTGCTCACACCCACGTACTACGTATTCAAGATGTTCAAGGTGCACCAGAATGCCACGTACGTGCCGGTGGGCTTACGCGCCGGGAGCATCACTTCCACCAGCGGTGCCACCATGGAGAGCTTCAGTGTTTCCGCTTCCCGTGACGCTAAGGGCGTGCTGCATGTTTCCCTGGCCAATCCTTACCTGGACCGTGCTCAGAAGGTTGAACTGAGTTTTGAGGATCTCAAGCCGCATAGCGTTTCCGGCGAGATCATCCAGGCGCCTTCCATTGACGCCTACAACGATTTCGGTAAGGAGGCCCAGGTGAAAACCGCCGCCTTCCAGGGTGCCAGGACTTCCGGCAAAACCATCACCCTCACCCTTCCCGCCGCCTCCGTGGTAACGCTGGAGGTGAAATAGCGCGTGGAACCAACTCGCTCAGTGCGAGTGTTTTATGAAAAATGGCTTAGGTCGCCGGACCTAAGCCATTTTCTGTAATGTGCTGCGATTCAGGAGATTAGCTCCACGCTTGCGCTACGCCTTGTGCTGCACGGCCGCTTCCTCTACGGGGAGACAGGCCGTGTAGTTTTTGATCCAGGTGTCAAAGCCGGCGATGTCTTCCGGGGTGGGGGCAATCTCTGTACCGGTGTTGCCCAGGAAGACCACCTTCTCCAGATAATCCGGGAGGCTGAGGCCGGCGCCCTTGACCACGTAAGCGGCCAGGAGGGCGATGCCCCATGCACCCCCTTCACCGGCGGTCTCCATCACGGAGATGGGAGAGCCCAGGGCGGCGGCCAGCACGCGCTGGCCCACGCCGGAGGTTTTGAATAGGCCGCCATGGCCGGTGATGCGGTCCACTTTCACCTTTTCCTGCTTGAACAGGACATCGTTGCCAATCTTGAGCACGCCTACGGATGCGTACAGGTGAGCACGCATGAAGTTGGCCAGGTTGAACTTGTCCAGGGCGTTGCGCACAAACAGCGGCCGGCCCTCCTGCAGGCCCGTTACAGGCTCTCCGGAGAAGTAGTTGTAGGCTACCAGGCCGCCGCAGTCTGCATCGCCTTTAAGGGCGTTGTTGTACAGCTTGCCAAAAACTTCGTTCATATCGACCGGAATGCCCAGCAGCTGCTGGTACTCCTTGAACAGGTTCACCCAGGCGTTGAGGTCGCTCGTGCAGTTGTTGCAGTGCACCATGGCTACGGGCAGGCCGTCCGGGGTGGTAACGATGTCAATCACCTCATACGGCTTTGAGAGCTCTTTCTCCATCACAATCATGGAGAAGGACGATGTGCCTGCGGAAACGTTTCCTGTGCGCACTTTTACGGCATTGGTGGCTACCATGCCGGTGCCGGCGTCGCCTTCCGGCGGGCAGAACGGCACGCCCGGTTTCAGGTGACCGGAAATGTCCAGGTAGCGGGCGCCGTCCTCGGTGAGCACGCCTGCTTCCTCGCCGGCGAGGAGCACTTTGGGGAGAATCTCCCGCAGCTTCCAGGGATAGCCTTTAGGGGCCACCAGCTTGTCAAAGGCCGCGATGCGTTTCTCGTCAAAGTCCTTGGTTTTGGGGTCGATGGGCATCATGCCGGAAGCATCGCCCACGCCCAGCACCTTGTGACCGGTGAGTTTCCAGTGGATATAACCTGCCAGGGTGGTGAAGAATACCACATCCTTCACATGCGGCTCCCCGTCCAGGATACACTGATACAGGTGCGACAGGCTCCAGCGGAGGGGCATGTTGAAGTTGAACAGGGCGCTGAGCTCCTTGGCCGCAGCACCGGTGTTGGTGTTGCGCCAGGTGCGGAAGGGAATCAGGAGCTGGTCCGCGCTGTTGAAGGCCATATAGCCGTGCATCATGGCGCTGATGCCAATGGCGGAGAGGCTGGTGATTTCCGTGTTGTAATGGACGCGGACATCCTCGCGGAGGTTGCTGTAGCACTTCTGCAGGCCGGTCCAGATGGCGTCCAGGCTGTAGGTCCAGTAGCCGCCCTCAAACTGGTTCTCCCATTCGTGGCTGCCCTGGGCGATGGGATTGTGGTCCTCATCAATCAGGACAGCCTTGATGCGGGTACTGCCAAATTCGATACCCAGGACAGCTTTCCCGGCTTCGATGGTCTGTTTTGCGTTCATACTACTTGAGAGCCTTGTTAAGCAGGTAGTAAACCTCGTTCATCTTCAGTTCGCTCTTGAACTTTTCGGTGGTGGTATCCTTGCCGATATGCAGGAATTCCACACCGGTGAACTCGGCAAAGTCGGCCCAGTATTCGGCCGTGATGTCATAGCTGAAAGCGGAGTGGTGGGTGCCGCCGGCAAGGATCCAGGCGCCGGCGCCAATCTCGAAGCTGGGACGCGGAATCCACAGGGCCGAAGCAACCGGCAGCTTGGGCATGGGCTGCGGCTCGATGCAATCCACATCCTGCACAATCACGCGGAAACGGTTGCCGAGGTCTACCAGGGTGGCCTTGGCGCCGGGGCCGGTCTTGGAGGTGAATACCAGACGGGCGGTGGGCTGCTTGCGGATGCCGATGCCCAGGAAATGGACTTCCAGCTTGGGTTTGTCGCTGGCAATCATGGGGCACACCTCCAGCATGTGGCTTTGCAGGCAGGAGCTCTTTTCGCCGGCGAAGTTGAGGGTGTAGTCCTCCAGGAAGGAGCAACCGCCGGGCAGGCCCTGGGACATTACCCACAGGGTGCGCTGCAGGCAGGCCGTCTTCCAGTCGCCTTCTGCGCCGAAGCCGTAACCGTCCTCCATGAGGCGCTGGCTGGCCAGGCCGGGAATTTGGTCGAAGCCCACGAAACGATCGCCGTTGATGTCGGCATCGCCCAGGTCGTCAAAGTTGGTGGTGAAGGCGGTAGCGCCTTTGTCTTCCAGGATGCGGCGGAGGGCAATCTCTGCGCGGGCGGCGTTGCGCACCTTCTCCCAGTATACTTCCTCACCGGTTTCGTCAATCTTGATGGTATAGAGCTTCTTGTATTCTTCTATCAGGGCCTCTGTCTCTGCCGGGGTCACCTTTTTCCAGTAGTCCATCAGGGACGATACGGGGCAGTAGTCCACGTGGTACCCCAGGCGCTGCTCAAATTCTACGCGGTCACCGTCCGTTACGGCTACGTTGTTCATGTTCATGCCGAACATCAGGCAGCGGACATTGCGGGCATCGGCCAGGGCGGCGCTCACGCGGGCGAAGATGGCAATGCGGCGCTGGGCTTCGGGATCTTTCCAGTAGCCCACCACCACCTTGCGAGGGACGCGCATGCGGGCGCAGATATGACCGAACTCAATGTCGCCGTGGGCGCTCTGGTTCAGGTTCATGAAGTCCATGTCAATGTCGTTCCAGGGAATCTCCGCGTTGTACTGGGTGTGGAAGTGCAGCATGGGTTTCTGCAGGGTCTGGAGGCCCTTGATCCACATTTTGGCGGGAGAGAAGGTGTGCATCCAGGTGATGACGCCCACGCAGGCGGCGTTGTCGTTGGCGGCCCGCATCAGGTCTTCTACTTCCTTGCTGCTGTTGGCCGTGCCTTTATAGACAATCTTCACAGGAATGACGCCGGAGGCGTTGAGGCCTTCCACCATTTCCTTGGAATGGGCGTCCACTTTTACCACTGCGTCGCCACCGTACAGGAGCTGTGCTCCGGTGATCCACCATAATTCGTTGTTTTCAAATGCCATAGCTGTATAAGTTTATTGTTATTTCTTTTTTTGACCGTAATAAGCGTTGGGGCCGTGTTTGCGCTGATAGTGTTTTTCTATCAGGAGCGGATTCATGGTAAGGTTCGGGTTCACGGAGAAGGCCACAAAAGCCATCTTGGCGCACTGTTCCATTACCTTGGCGTTGTACACGGCGTTGTCCGCGTCCTTGCCCCAGGAGAATGGACCGTGGTTCTTCACCAGCACGCCGGGCGTGTGGTCCGGATTGATCTTGCGGCGGTTCAGGAATTCGTCCACAATCACCTTGCCGGTTTCCAGCTCATAGGCGCCTTTCACTTCTGCTTCCGTCATGTCGCGGGTGCAGGGAATATCCTGATAGAAATAGTCTGCATGGGTGGTGCCGATATTGGGAATATCTTTTCCGGCCTGGGCAAACGCCGTGGCATAAGTGCTGTGGGTGTGTACCACGCCGCCGATGTTGGGAAAGGCCTTGTACAGTTCCACGTGGGTGGGGGTGTCGGAGGAGGGGTTCAGGTCTCCTTCCACCACTTTCCCGTCCAGGTCCACTACCACCATGTCCGACGGTTTCATATCGTCATAGCTCACGCCGCTGGGTTTGATAACCACCAGGCCGCTCTTGCGGTCAATCGCGCTCACGTTGCCCCAGGTGAAAATCACCAGGCCGTGCTTTACAAGGTCCAGGTTGGCCTTGCATACTTTCTCTTTGAGTTCTTCTAACATATTACCACAGAATTACATAAAGTGCAGCCACAATGACGCAGATGGCCAGCGCGCCCCAGTTGTAGCCCTTGCTGGTATGGAACAGGGACAGGTCCACGGGGAGGGCCTTCGGGTCTTTCTTCTTGTCATAGGTGTTGCTGTACAGCCACACGGCCTGCACGCCCACCAGGGTGCCAAAGAAGTAGAAGGCCTGGAAGCCGATGTCGTTCAGATAGGCAATGAAGTTGTTGTCCGGCGTAGCGCTGTCCGGCAGCAGGGCGCCCCAGATGGTAACCACGGCGGCGGCCAGGATGAAGAACAGGCCGGTGCAGCCCAGGATGCGGGCCCACTTGATCATGCTCTTCTTGTCCTCTTCCTTCAGCTCCTCAGCATCCACCACCTTCTTGTCGATAAGGGACATGATAATATGGAAGCACACCAGGATGATGAAGATGTAACCGGCACGGAGCTGGAACGGAACGTCACCCAGGAACACCTTGAACAGGATGCCCAGCGGAATGACGATGAGGGCGCTCCACACGGCGGCACGGGCGGAAGAACGCTTCCACAGCAGACCCAGGCCGAACACCACGATGATACCGGGATAAATGAAGCCGGAGTATTCCTGGATGTACTGGAAAGCCTGGTCCAGGCTGCCCAGCAGCGGCTTAACAGCTACCAGGGCAATAGCCAGGGCGCACAGGGAAGTGATGCGGCCCACGTTCACAAGCTTTCTGTCGCTGGCACCCGTGTTGATGTACTTCTTGTAGATGTCCATGGTGAACAGCGTGGAAGTGGAGTTGAGCATGGAGGCCAGGGAGGAGATGATGGCGGCGGCCAGGGCGGCGAAGGTGAGGCCCTTTACGCCCACCGGGGTGAAGTTGCGCACCAGCCAGGGATAGGCGTCATCGGACACGTTGATGGTACCCTGAAGGGAGGTGAAGGCTTCCGGATGCAGCGAAATGTAGTAGGCGCAGATACCGGGGAGGCACACGATGAAGGGGATGAGGATTTTCAGGAAACCGGCGAACACCAGACCCTTCTGGGCTTCTGCCACGCTCTTGGCGGCCAGGCCCTTCTGGATGATGTACTGGTTGAAACCCCAATAACCCAAGTTGGTGAGCCATACGCCACCCACTACGGCGGCGATACCGGGCACATTGGCGAAGCCGGCCGGGTTGTGGCTTTCCTGGATAACCAGGTGGAGGTGGGTGTCGTGCAGATGCTCACCGGTGGTGAGGTCCGTGAAAATGTTGCTCAGGCCACCCAGGACACCGGCGTCTCCGCCGACGGCCTTGAGGGCGAACCAGGCGGTGATGAGGCCGCCGCCCACCAGGAAGGTGACCTGCAGCACGTCTGTCCAGGCCACGGAGGCCAGACCGCCGTAGATGGAATAGATACCGGCAATCAGGAACAGGGCCACCACAATGACCATGCGCATGGAAATGCTCCAGCTGCCAATCATGAGCACGGCGCCTTGCAGGCCCAGGATTTGCTCGATGGCCAGGGCACCCAGCCAGGCAACGGAGGTAAGGTTCACAAACACGTACAGGAACAGCCACAGGATGGAGAAGGCCAGGCCCACGCCGTCGTTGTAGCGCTCACGCAGGAACTGCGGGATGGTGAAGATTTTGCGTTTGAGCATGATGGGCAGGAGGAATTTGCCAATCACCACCAGCGTGACGGCGGCCATCAGTTCATACGCGGCGGTGGCAATACCGTCGGCATAGGAAGTACCGGACATGCCGATAAACTGCTCTGCCGAGATGTTGGCAGCGATGAGCGAAGCACCTACGGCCCACCAGGTGAGGGTGTTGCCGGCCAGGAAGTAGTCGTTGGCGCTTTTCTCTTCGCCTTTCTTGGTGCGTCCCAGGAACAGGCCCAGGAAGATGAGCAGCGCCAGGTAGATGAGGACGATGACAAGGTCCACGGTCCTGAATCCGGAGGCTGCAATTTGGTCAAGGATGTTCATAAAATATGATAGTTAATAGTTTTAGCGTGTCAGTTTACAAATTTACGAATTTTATTGCGGCGGGTATTATAAAAATCGTCCAT
The DNA here is from genome assembly GCA_947305045.1 of uncultured Bacteroidales bacterium. The sequence goes on from CAMZCW010000018.1 coordinate 19,615, forward strand.
AAAAGGTGGATAAATGTCCAGCGGGGTGGAAGATTGAAAGAAAAGGCGTATCTTTGAATTATGAAGAAACTGATAGCTTTTTTGAGCGCATGCATGGCTGTCGCCTGTGCGCAAAATACCGTATCTGAGGAATTTGTGGTGCCGGACGGCGCCTTTATGGCGGTGAATCCGCTCACCTACACGGACATTCCGGACAACGACGTTATCCGGGTGGGGGAGGATTACTACATGGTGAGCACCACCATGTTCTTCTGCCCCGGCGCCCCCATCATGCATTCGCGGGATCTGGTGCACTGGCGTATCGTCAGTTATATATACGATTTATTGGAGGACGATGACGTTTACAACCTGCGGAACGGCCGGAATGCCTACGGTGCCGGCCAGTGGGCTACATCCCTGCGCTATCACAAGGGCGTGTATTATGCGCTGTTCGTATCCAACGACCAGCAAAAGAGCTACCTGTACCGCACCAGGGATATCGTGAACGGTCCCTGGGAACGCACCGTTTTTGCGGATTATTTCTTCCACGACCCGGGCCTCCTCTTTGACGAGGACCGCCTGTACGTGGTGTACGGCAATGGGGAACTCAAGCTGGCGGAACTCTCGGAGGACGGATCGGCCGTAATAGGGGAGCCGCGCGTCATTGTCCGTGCGCCCAAGTGGCGGATGGGTCTGAGGGCGGAAGGCTGCCATTTCTATAAAATCGGCGATTATTACTATATCGTGGAGATTGACTGGCCCAAGGGCGGCATCCGGCAGGCAACCTGCTGGAGAAGTACCAAGGTCGATGGCCCCTACAAGCGCAAGGTGGTGCTCAAGGGCACGCTGGATGGCCGTGCTACGGACGGTATCGCACAAGGCCCCATTGTAGATACACCCGCGGGGGACTGGTATGCCATTCAGTTCCAGGACCATGGTGCCGTGGGGCGCATCCCTACGGTACAGCCGGTGACCTGGGAAGATGGCTGGCCCGTGATGGGGCAGGCCGGCAAACCCATGCAGGTGGCAGCGGTGAAACTGCCCGTGGATCCTGCCGGGGACTATGTGTGGGCCTCAGATGAATTCTCCTCCGAGCGCCTGGCCCTGGTGTGGCAGTGGAACCACAAGGATCCCGGGGACGCTTCGCTCACGGCCCGTCCGGGCTGGCTGCTGCTCCAGGCCCATCCCGGTGACTCGCTGGGGCAGACCCTGGGCACGCTCACCCAGCGCACCGTGGGCCCGCGCTGCGTGAGCGAGGTCCTCCTGGATGCCTCCGGGCTGGGCGTGGGTACGGAAGCCGGCCTCTGCGCCTTCCAAAGCAACAGTGCCCGCATCGGCGTGCTTCGTGAGGCCGGGGGGCTTGTGTTGGTGGCACGTGAGCGGGAAAAAGAAATCTGGCGCCAGGCTCTTCCTGCCTCCCAAAGCCATCTTGCCTCCCAAAGCCATCCTGCCTCCCAGGCCCTTTCGGCCCCCATTGCTTTCCCGGCCCCTTCGGCCCCGGCCTCCCAGAGCCTCCCGGCCTTCTCGGCCCAGACCTCCCAGAGCCTCCCGGCCTCCTCGGCCCAGGCCGCTTCGGTTCCCGTCTGGCTCCGCATCCGCTACGTATATACGCCCCGGGAGCCTGGGGATGTGACCGACACCGCTTTCCTCAGCTATTCCCTGGACGGGGAAAACTGGACAGAACTGGACTACACGCTTTCCATGAAATACACCCTGGACTACTTCATTGGCTACCGCAGCGCCCTCTACTGCATGGGCCCCTCCGGCTCCGCCGCCTTCGACTACTTCCACCAGTGGGTGTACTAACCTGGCATCACAAACAGGCTAGCAGCAAAAAACGCGTGGCTGCTAACCAACAGACTCTGAGTGAGTTACATAATAATCCTCGTTCAAAAATCGAACGAGGATTATTATGTAATTGTCTGATTAATAGCGACTTAGTTGCCACTGGCCTCCTTCTCCTCCGGCCGACCTGCGCCATTCACCACACCGACCTGCGCCATTCACCACACCGTCCTGCGCCATTCGCCACACTGACCTGCGCCATTCACCACACCGACCTGCGCCATTCACCACACCGTCCTGCGCCATTCACCACACCGACCTGCGCCGCCGATGCACAGCTTTACGCATTTTAGCCACAAAACGTGTAATGACGTGTTTAACTGCGCAGCGTCTAACGCGAAAACAAGCAAAAATGCGTTAAGGGATGCAGGCTACCAGGAACCTGGTGCTACAAAACCACCCGCTTCTGTGGCGCTTCTGGGGATTTTTGCTACCTTTGCGTCATGAAAGGAAAAGCTGCTCTTCAATCGATGAGGCTCCGTACCTTGCCGCTCTCTATGGCCGGGGTGCTGCTGGGCATTCTGCTGGCCGTGGCCAACTGGAAGGTGGACCTGTGGACGGCGGTGCTTATCGTCCTCACTACCATCTGTTTACAGATTTTGTCCAATCTGTCCAATGAGTTGGGGGATGTGCTCCAGGGTACGGATACCGCCGAGCGGCAGGGGCCGCAGTACGGCCTGAACGGCGGCGGGCTCACTATGGGGGAGATGAAACGGCTCATTGGCACGTTTGTGGGGCTGTGTGTGGTGTTTGGAACGGCCATGACCTGGCGTGCGTTTGGCACCCTTATGGATATTACGCCCATTCTGGTGCTTCTGCTGGGCGCCGGGACTATTGTGGCGGCCATGCGATACACCCTGGGACCCAATCCGTATGGATACAGGGCCAAAGGGGATTTTTACGTGTTTATTTTCTTTGGGCTGGTGTCTGTGCTTGGGGCTTACTTTGTGTGTACCAAGGGGTTAGGCCTGCACTGGAAACTTCTCCTGCCGGGCGTAGCCGTGGGTTTTTTCTCGGTGGGCGTGCTCAATGTGAACAACATCCGTGACATGAAAACGGATGCGGCAACCCGCACTACAGTTGCGTTGAAGTTGGGTGGACGGCGCGCACGTATCTACCAGACGGTGCTTATCGGCCTGGGGTGGGCTTGCCTCATTGCCTATTGCCTTCTGTGCTGGCCCTCCTGGTGGCACTGGATGTGGGTTGTAACGTTGCCACTGTATATCAAGCATTTGCACATGGTCTGGACCCGTACAGACCGTGCGCTGGATCCCGCCCTTCCGCTGCTGGTCATGTCCACCTTTCTCCTGTGTCTCCTGCTGGGGGTGGGCTTCTGCGTTTACTTGTTCTAGTTTCCCCAGCGGTGGCGTGGCGGTTAATTCTGTGATTAACAGCATGTTACAATATAATCCTCGTTCAAAAAATGAACGAGGATTATCCAGCAAACTCCTGGTATACAGGCACTTATCAATCACTCATTGTGAGCAAGGAGATACACTCGCTTCGCCCGGTATGACAACAAGAGGGCGCTCAGGGAGGCTAATCCAGCTTGAGAACGGCCATGAAGGCGCTTTGAGGGACCTGGACGGTGCCAATCTGGCGCATGCGCTTTTTGCCTTCCTTCTGCTTCTCCAGCAGCTTGCGCTTACGGGTGACATCGCCGCCGTAACACTTGGCAGTCACATCCTTACGCACCTGGCGCACGGTTTCACGGGCAATGATTTTGGCGCCGATAGCCGCCTGCACGGCAATGTCAAACTGCTGGCGGGGAATCAGGTCCTTGAGCTTAAGGCAAATCTTGCGGCCAAAGT
>CAMZCW010000019.1 GCA_947305045.1 uncultured Bacteroidales bacterium
TCCTCTTGCTGCCGGCGATGAAGTTATCGTCTATGGCAAACTGAAGATATATAGCAACAAGCCCGAGATGGACGCTAACGGCACGCTCATTAAGTGGAATGGCAAGACCGCATTCGACGATGGTGGCGATGAACCCGGTGGTGGCGGCGATGAGCCCGGCGGTGAGCCTGAAGGCGGCATCTATGCTTCTACAGTAAGTTGGACGCTGGGTGAAAAAGCCTATAGCGAGAAAGCTACCGTTAATGGGGTTGAGAATGTTCCTGTCCTGAAACTGGGTAACAGCAGTACAATTGGCACGGCAACGCTTACAATCCCCTCGGGCGCCACTAAGATTACCTTCTATGCTGTGTCTTGGAGTGGCAAGCCTTCTAAGTTGGTCTTTAAGAATGGCGATACGGAATTGGACTCTGTTTCCCCGGCCGCTAATACGGGCCTGGCAAACTCTTCTCCTTATACTCTTACTGTAACGGATGCTGACAAGTACGAAATCGCTGTTTCAGGTGCCACGTCCATCACGGTACAGACTGACGGATCCAACAAGCGCGCGGCGCTGTTCGCCATCGTTTCCGAATAACCTCTTCCCATGTCCAGAAAACATCTCCTTATAGCGCTGAGCATCCTTCTGGTGGCCCTTGCGGGCTGCCAGAAGGAGGACTCGGTGTCACTGAACCCGCGCAGCACCTCGCTTAACGCGGGGGCGGGGAGTGTGTTTGTCGGCGTTGTGGCGCAGGGCGCGTGGACACTCTCCCTGGAGTATCCCTCCACCTCCTCGGCATCGGCCTGGGCCTCGGTGAATCCCACTTCGGGCACCGGCTCCCAGAACGATGTCCTGCTGAGCTATTCGGCCAACGACTCCGAGAACGTACGTGAAGTCACACTGGTGCTCACGCCCGCCCGGGGCGCTGCAGCCCGTGTCACCCTGACGCAGGCGGCCAAGGGTGAGAGAGCCGTGGACGGGAACTACGGCTACGACGTAGCCCCCATGGACTGGCTGGAGCTGCCCGCCATGAAGGCCGGCGACGGCCGCGAACTGCTGGTACACGACATGGCCGGCGGCAAGTATGTGAGCAGAGGCAAAAGCGGCATCCGCAACTGGTCCTGCTACTGGGACTACGACGAGCACCTGTCCTTGTGGGTGGCCTATCCGCTGAATAATGCCCTCAAGGGCAGCGGTAGTAGAAATGATAGTTGGGGAGCGATAGATCCTTGCCTACCTGCTAATTTGCAGCCTTTTTTAGGGAATGGCTCTTATGGTGGCGGCTGGACCCGTGGTCACCAGATTCCTGCAGCTGATAGAGCTTCATCTAATGCTGCGGCCCATCGCTCCACCTACTATTCTACCAATCAGACTCCACAGGCGTATGAGTTCAACTCCGGAGTCTGGCTTACCCTTGAAGGACGTGTGCGTAACTTCGCTGCTCAGGCGGACACATTATATGTGGTAACTGGTTGTTTGTTTGACAAATCCCAACAGACGAGTGGTAATAACTCCGGTTTCTATGTGAAGGTTCCTACCCACTACTTCAAGGCCCTCCTGTATAAAGGCAGCAATAGTGCCGCGGTAACAGATGGTTATATGGCTGCGGGTTTCATTTTCCCGCACGAAAATATTCCTAGTAGCGCTTGTAACGACTACATCTGCTCCATCCGCGAACTGGAGGAGCAGACCGGCATTGACTTTTTCCCCAACCTGGCTAAGAAACTGGGAGCGGAAAAAGCCCGGCAGATAGAAACGGAAGCTCCCAACAATTTCTGGAAAAAGTAATAATAACACTGACGACGTATGAAAAAGTTCTTGTACATACTTCCTGCCCTGCTCCTGATGGCAAGTCCTGCCCTGTGGGCGCAGAAAAGCGGAAAGTCCTATGTGATAGGTTTTTACAACCTGGAGAACCTGTTCGATACCTACCATGACGAGGGGCATAATGACTACGAGTACCTGCCGGACGGCGGCAATGCCTGGACGGAAGCCAAGTATGCCAAGAAACTCCAGAACATGGCCAAGGTCATTGCAGAAATGAAGAAAGACAACGGTGCCTGGCATGCCGTACTGGGTGTATCCGAGGTAGAGAACCGCCACGTGCTGGACGACCTGGTGAACGAGCCCGCCATCGCGGATGCCAACTACCAGATTGTGCACTACGACAGCCCGGACCGCCGCGGCGTGGACTGCGCGCTGTTCTACAGGCCGGAAATCTTCAAATACATTGCCTCCGAGCCCATTCCTTTCACCTTCGATGACAATACCCGCATAGACTGGAGCCAGTGGACCCAGGAGGAAAAGGATGCCTTCCGCACCCGTGACATCCTGATGGTGCGCGGTACCATCGACGGGGAAATGTTCGCCTTCTTCGTGTGCCACCTTCCGTCCCGTCTGGGCGGAAAGGGCGCAGACCTCCGTCCACGCGGCGCAGAGATTGCCTACAACCGCGCCATGGAGCTCCAGAAGGAGTTCCCGGGCATCAAGATTGTGGTGATGGGCGACATGAACGACAACCCCACGGACATCTCCATGACCGAGTATCTGCATGCCGACGAGGAGGATATCAAGGATGTGGACGATGACGATGAGTTCTTTGACCCGTTCCTGAGCATGTACAAGAATGGCTACAGTTCCCTGTACTACAGGGGGGAGGGCAACATCTTTGACATTGTGATGGTGAACAAGGCCCTGGCCCATGCGCCCAAGGGGACCTTCCAGATTCAGCCCATCGTAAAGAAGAAATTCTACGGACGTGTGTTCGTGAAACCCTTCTTGACCAACCAGAGCGGCCAGTACAAGGGCACTCCGTTCCGCACCTTCTCCGGCGGCGCTTTTGTGGGCGGCTACTCCGACCACTATCCTACTTACATTGTGATAAAGAAGTAATACGATATGAAAAGATTAATTCTAACCTTTACGGCTGCGTTTGCATCGCTGATGCTCTTCGCCCAGAATCCGACGGGCGGCGTAAAGGGTACGGTGGTGAACCGCAACGGCCGCGTGCCGGTGGAAAACGCCCGCCTCGTCCTGAAGTCGGGCGCCGCGGACATCGCCACGGTTACATCGGCCCAGGACGGCACGTTCCTTATTCCCGGCCTGCCGGACGGCAATTACACCCTGGTAATCGATGCGCCTGATTTCCTGCAGAACCAGGTACAGGTGACCGTGCAGGACGGCTATGTGAAGAATATGTTCAACCTGTCCCTCACCGGCGTAGAGCGGGTGAGTGAGGTGGACGAGGACAACTTTGCCGCCCTGGACATGGAGGATAGCGGATACAACGACAACCCTACCATCCTGTTTGGCAGCAACGACGTATTCAACAGCATTGCCGGTTACAACTTCTCCTCTGTCCGTTTCCGCGCCCGCGGTTACAACTCCGAGACGCAGGACGTGTATCTGGCCGGCGTCAAGCTTAACGACGCCATCACCGGCTACAGCCCCTACTCCCTGTGGAGCGGCCTGAACGAGGCCACGCGTGCCAAGGAAAGCGTGAGCGGCGCAGAAACGGCCGACTTTGGTTTCGGCGGCTATAACGGCGCCACCAACATCTTCGGTACAGCCTCCGAGATGCGTAAAGGCTTCCGTGTTAGCGCGCTCACCAACAGCAGCCTGTACCGCCTGCGCGTGATGGCATCCTATGCCACCGGCATGATGGACAATGGCTGGGCTTTCGCGGCCAACGTGAGTGCCCGCCTGGGTGGAAATGACTGGACAAAAGGCGTTTACTATCGTTCCGTAGCTTACTACCTGGCGGCCGACAAGAAGTTCAACGACACCCACAAGCTGAGTCTGGCGTTCTTCGCTGCGCCCGGCGAGCGCGGTGCCCAGATGGCTTCCACCCAGGAGGTCTATGATTTGGTGGGTGACAATATGTACAACTCCAACTGGGGTTACCAGAACGGCAAGGTGCGCAACGCCCGGGTGCGCAAGACGCATGAACCCGTAGCCCTGGCCAAATGGAGTTTTACTCCTTCGGACCAGTTCGAGGGCAGTCTTACCGCCCTGTTCCGCTTTGGCCGCAACGGCTACACGGCCCTGGACTGGTACGACGCCCAGGATCCCCGCCCGGACTACTACCGTAACCTGCCCAGCTACTATTACGGCACGGTGGACGGCGTGTATGAGCCGGACCTCAACCGCTACAATACGGACAAATACATGACCGCTTACAATGTGTGGTCCTACGCCTACATGTATCCGGAGCTCACCCAGGTTAACTGGGACCGCCTGTATCAGATTAACTACAATTCCGATAACCACCGTTCCAAGTATGTGCAGGAAGAGCGCCGCACGGACCAGCGGGACCTGAACCTGAATTTCAACTTCAAGGCCCGTCCTGCAGACTTTGTCACCCTGACCGGCGGTCTGGATGCCCGCATCAACCGTACGGAATACTATAAGGTTATTGAGGACCTGCTGGGCGGCTGGTACTTTGTAGATGTGGACAACTTTGCAGAACGCGACTTTGCCGCCAGTCAGTACCGTACCCAGAACGACCTGGACTACTACCTCCAGAACGGCAAGTCCCGCCTGCTTGCCAAGGGCGAGAAATACGGCTACGACTACTATGCCCAGGTGCGCAATTTCGGAGGCTGGCTCAGCGCCAAGTTCACCGCAGGTGCTTTCAGCGCCCAGGTTTCCGGCCGCGCCGGCTACGAAAGTTTCTGGCGTGAGGGTCTGGTCCGCAAGGGCCTGTTCCCGGGCCTGGATGCCAATGGCAACAAACTGATAGACCCGAATACCGGTGAGGTGATCGAGCCCGGCTATGAGGCCGACGGCAAAACCGTTACCACCTCCCTTGGCAAATCCCGGAAGGCGCAGTTCTTCACCTATGCCGGCAAGCTCAATCTCAACTATGTGATTGACGGCAATATGCGTGTCTATGCCAACGTGGGCTTCTTCAACGACGCTCCCAAGTTCAACCAGGCCTTCCTGAGCCCCCGTACCCGCAACTCCATGGTGACGGATTTAAAGACCGTGAAAACCTTTGCCTCCGACATTAACTGGCAGTACAGCGGCAACGGCATCAACGTACGCGCTACGGCCTACTGGACCAAGATTTGGGACCAGAGCAAGGTGATGAGCGCTTTCGATGACCTCCAGAACGCTTTCTCCAACTTTGCCATCAGCGGCATCAACCAGCGCCACATGGGTATTGAACTGGGCTTCAAGGTGCCTACCTACGTTGTTCCCAACCTCTCCGTTCAGGGTGTGCTGGCCCTGGGTGAATATGTTTACACCTCTACGCCCCGCATGACCCAGACCGTGGACAACAGCGCCAGCGTGGTGATGTCCGACGTCCTGGTTCCTTACTGGAACAAGACCGTGACCATGGACGGCACCGTGACGCAGAAACACTATGTGCCTTCCACGCCGCAGACGGCTGCCAGCCTGGGCCTGAGCTACAACTACAACTACTGGTTCATTGAGGCCGATGTAGAGTGCTTCGACCGCGCTTACCTGGATATGAACCCGCTGTACCGTACGGACTATGCCGTCGCCGGCCTGGACAACGAAATCACCGACAAGGAGGTCCTGTACATGACCACCCAGGAGCGCTTCAAGACCGCCTGGCTGGTGAATGCTTCCGTGGGCAAGTCCTGGTTCATCCAGCGCAAATACCAGCTGGGTTTCTCCCTGAATGTGAAGAATCTGCTGAACAACCGCAACATCAAGACCGGCGGTTACGAGCAAACCCGTATGGTGGACAACACCGCCTCCAAGGAACGCTACTACCGCTTCGACTCCCGTTACTACTACAATCCGGGTATCAATTACATGCTTAACATATACTTCAGATTCTAAGAGCTATGAAAAAGACATTGTTTGCCCTGGCCGCCCTTGCGGCCCTCGTTTCCTGCCAGAGTCTGAAAAGAGAGTGGGAACCCGTATTTGACGATGGAAAGAATGCGTCGGGCAAGGACGCCTTCTATACAGACACCGACATGGCCAATAAGGGCATGCGGAGAGTATCCATCGCAGACCTGAAAGCCCTGTACCAGGGTAAGCCCACGCTTGTGAGCGGTAACGTCTGGATCAAGGGTCAGGTGACCAGCAGTGACCTGAGCGGTAATATCTACAACGAGATGTACCTGCAGGACGAAAGCGGCGCCATCGACCTCAAGATTGGCCGTTCTTCGCTGTATAGCGAGTACCAGCTGGGCCAGTGGGTGTATGTCAAGTGCGACGGCCTCACGCTGGGCAGCTACAACGGTATGCCCCAGCTGGGCTTTGCCGCCGATGAGACCATCACCAACGAATATGACACCTCTTACATCCAGCTGCAGGGCCTGGTCGATGAGCACGTGTTCAAGGGAGAACCGGATGTGCCCGTCAAGCCTGCCGTCGTGTCGGAAGACGAAATCAAGGCGGCCCTTGCCACAGGGACCCAGAGCCCGCTCTGGGGACAGCTGATCACGGTAAATGACCTTACGTATGGCAATGAGGTGTTCGCCCTGTTTTACCCCAATCCCAACATGCCGCACAAGAGCGGAAATCCGGAAAACCGTGTGTTCCTCTCCGACAAAGGCACCTGGGGCGTGGATACCTGGGCTTGCTCCAAGGCCGGTTACATTGGCTATATCCTCTCCGGTCTGTGGGATGAGGCGCAGGTGGGCAGCGGCGCTACCCGCTTCGGCCCCATCACCGGTACGCCTGCGGCATACCTGACGGAAGATGTGGCCAGCCGCTTCGGTGCCGATGCATACTATTCCTACAAGGACATTATGGTCATGTATGCCACCGCCAACTACATTTCCCACTACTTCAAGCTGGGGAACACCAAAGTGCAGGTGCGTACCAGCGGCTATGCCAAGTTCGCAGACAAGAAGCTGGATCCGGAAATCCTTGCCGGTGCGCCTGTATCCATCACCGGCATCATTACCCTCTACTCCGGCGCCGCCCAGTTCACGCTGGTGGACGACCCTTCCATTTCTGTGGTAATTGAATAAGTTCTATGCATAAACTATTGACAACAGCCAGGCTTGCGGGCCTGGCTGTGCTCTTGACTATGAGCGCTTGTAAATCCAACACCAACATTTTTTTGCAGGAGTGGGACACCCCGTACGGCACCGCTCCTTTCTCTCAAATCACCGAGGACCAGTACCTGCCTGCCTTCAAGGCGGGCATTCAGGAGGCCCGGAAAAACATCGAGGCCATTGTGAATAACCCGGAGGCTCCCACCTTCGAGAACACCGTCCTGGCCTATGAAAACGCCAGCCCCATCCTGAACAAGGTGCAGGGGGTATTCTTCAATCTGTCGGAGAGTGAATCCACCCCCGGGATGCAGGCCATCGAGGAGGAAGTGATTCCCCTGGTGACGGAACTGGAGAACGACACCTTCATGAACGAGGCTTTCTTTGCCCGCGTGAAGGCCGTTTATGAGGCTTCTGACGCCCTGACGCGTGAGCAGCAGATGGTGGTTAAGAAACTCTACCAGAACTTCGAGAGGAACGGCGTAGGACTGGACGATGCCGGCAAGAAACGTTTCGCCCAGATCAGTACCCGCCTGGGCACGCTGTCCCAGAAGTTCGGCCAGAACCTCCTGGCGGAGAACAATGCCTTCAAGGATGCCACAGGCCTCACCGTGAGCGAGTATTATGACTTCATGAGTTCCTGCCCGGACCGTTCCAAGCGCGAGCAGGTGTTCAAGGCTTACAGCGCACGCTGCAACAATGGCAACGCGCAGGATAACAACGCCATCGTCCTGGAAATCCTGAAACTGCGGGCAGAGATGGCCGGCCTCCTGGGCTATCCGTCCTTCGCCGCCTTCCAGCTTTCCAACAAGATGGCCGGTGACCCCGCCACGGTGGATGCTTTCCTGCAGCCCATCATGGACGCCGCCATGCGCAAGGCCAAAGAAGAAAGGGCCGATATGGAAAAGCTGGCCGGGCACAAGATCGAGGCCTGGGACTGGAGCTACTATGCAGAGAAGGTGCGTGCGCAGAAGTACGCCCTGGACGAGTCCCAAACCAAGCCTTATTTCCAGGCCGACAGTGTCCTCAAGGGCGTTTTTACAGCCGCAGAGCGCATTTATGGCATCTGCATTGAGCCTGCACCGGAGGTAGAGGTGTACAACCCCACGGTGAATGCCTACAAACTCTCGGAGCCGGACGGTACCCTTATCGGCATTTTCTATCGGGATTACTATGTGCGTCCCACCAAGCGTGGCGGCGCCTGGATGAACAACTTCCGCGAGGAAGAGGCCGGCGTGCGGCCCATCATTGTGAATGTGTGCAACTTCCCGGCTCCGGGGGATGACCCCACGGACGCCAGGCCCAGCCTCCTGACCATCGACAATGTGCAAACCGCCTTCCACGAGTTTGGCCATGCCCTTCACGGCTTCCTCACCCAGTGCAACTACCAGAGCGTATCCGGTACCAACGTAGCCCGCGACTTTGTGGAAATGTTCTCCCAGTTCAACGAGAACTTTGCCTTTGTGCCGGAGATTCTGCAGGCCTATGCCAACGATTACCGCACCGGCGAGCCCATCCCGCAGGAACTGGTGGAAAAGGTCCGTAAGAGCCTGAAATTCAACCAGGGCTTCACTACCGGGGAGCTGTGTGCCGCTTCCATCCTGGACATGAAGTGGCATGAGCTCTCCGCAGAGGAACTTGCCGCCTTCAACGGCCCGGAGGACATCCGTGCCTTTGAGGAAAAAGTGTGCAGGGAGATGGGCCTGGTGGACGAGATTATCCCGCGCTACCGCACCACCTACTTCAACCACATCTTCAACAGCGGCTACAGCGCCGGCTACTACAGCTACCTGTGGAGCGAGGTCTTGGCTGTAGATGCCTGGGAGAAGTTCCTCTCCGACGGCGTCTTCAATAAAGCTACGGCGGACAGTTTCCGCAAAACCTTCCTGGAGAAGGGCGGAAGCGAGGAGCCCATGGTGCTGTACAAACAGTTCCGCGGCGCCAATCCGGATCCCTCCGCCCTCATGCGCGCACGGGGATTGGAATAGAGGGGCTCTTATTTGATATAGCTGGTCAGTACTTTCATGCCGGCGTCGGGGACAAAGCAAAGGTCGTCGGCGCCGGCCGGTATTAGGACGGTCTCGCCTTGCTGTACGTCCACTGTTTCGCCATCTACTTCCAGGCAGCCACTGCCTTCCAGGCACATCACCACCATGAAGGAGTCCAGCTCCGACAAGTCTTTGGCGTAGGGGAGTGTAAGATCATAGACGCTGGTGGTGAAATACGGGCAGCTCACCAGCTCAACTTCCTCGTTTTCCTCCGGCGTATAGGCCGTGCGGTAATGGTCGTACACCTTATAGTCGATGGCGTCCTTGGCCAGTTCCGTGTGCACCTCACGCGGTTTGCCGTCCAGGCCCAGTCGGCCGTAGTCATAAATACGGTAGGTGATATCCGAGGTCTGCTGGATTTCCGCAATGAAGCAGCCGCCACAGATGGCGTGGATGCGGCCGGCCGGCAGGAAGAAGACATCGTCGGGGTGGACATCGTGGCGGGCCAGGACGTCCGTGATGGTGCCGTCGGCCACCTTGGCGGCATATTCCTCCGGCGTGATGCTTTGGGTGAGCCCGGCCAGCAGGTGGGCGCCCGGCTCCGCATCCACCACATACCACATCTCCGTCTTCCCCTTGGAACCGTTGTGCCGTTTGGCAGCCAGTTCGTCGTTCGGATGCACCTGGATGCTCAGGTCCGTGAGCGCGTCAATGAACTTGATCAGGAGTGGGAACTCGTCGCCGGTTTTCTCGTACACGTGTTTTCCCACCAGCTGGTCCTTGTATTCATGCACCAGCGAAGCAATGCTGCGGCCTGCCAGGGGGCCATCGGCCACAATGCTTTCGTTGCCTTTTACACCGGAGAGCTCCCAGCTTTCGCCAATGTGATGCTGGTCGGTTTCGATGCCTTTGTACGGTGCGATTTTTTCGCCGCCCCACACCAGGGTCTTCAGGATAGGGGTGAATTTCAGAGGGGTCATATCAGTGCTTGTTATTCATTAATTCAAACAGTTGTGCGGCGCATGCACGGGCCGATACCAGCGGGTCGCGGCCTGTCTCCGGGATCACGTAGGGGATACTGGCCCGCCAGAGCATGTCCAGGCCTTCCTTTTCGCCTTCCGGCGGGGCTACTACCATGCCATCTACCTGCTGGTTGCGGAATACGTCGGCCAGGCGCTGGAAACGGACGGGGTCCCAGCGGGAGTAGCCAAACAGGAGCGTGCAGCCCTGCGGCAGCGCCAGGCGTTCCAGCTCCGCGGAGAGACTGCCGTAATAGGCATCGGCCGGGTCCGGCAAAATAACGCCTACAACGCGTTTTTTGGGCACGACAGACTGCGCGGACTCCGCTTGCCTGTAGCCCAGGCGCTGCGCGGCCTCCAGGATGCGTTCCAGCGTCTGGGCGCCCACGCGGTACTTGGGTTTGCCGTCGGCATCCATGCGGCTGTTCATCACAAAGGAGACCAGGGCCACGGAGACCCCGACTTCCTGTGCTATGTCTTTGAGAGTGACTTGGTCAGGCATGGTTTTTCTCGTATTGATCCAGGGCATCGGCCATCAGTTGCCGGCCCCGTTCTGCGATTTCCGGGGCGTGCGAGTAGCCATAGACCCCGTGATAGGTGTCGAAGGGAAGGTCCACCAGAATGTCCGGCGGCGTGAGGGCTATGCCCATGCGGGCAATGGTGCAGTTCATGATGCCAAAGCTGCGCTGGAGGATTTTCACCATGTTGTCGCTGGCGTTCACCGGGAGGTGGTCCTCTGCGGCATCGGCCACCAGGCGGAATTCCTGAAGGGTGGTCTCGATGCGCCCGAGGAGGTTTTTCTCCTGGGCGCTTTTTTGCAGGGCGGCGCGGCTGTCCAGGAAGCCCTGGATTTGAGCGGCGTCTATCTGGTTCACGTTGAAGCCCACCAGGATGTCCCCGGGGGTGCGTTCCACCCGGTTGAGGGGGAAGGTATTCACCATGCCGCCGTCCACCAGCGTACGGCCGTCAATCTGCGCGGGCTTGAACATGGACGGGATGGAGATGGAGGCACGGATGGCGTCAAAAAGGGGCCCCTTGCGGAAAATCACTTCCTCGCCGGTGTACAGGTCTGTGGCCACGGCGGTGAAGGGGATGGGGAGGTCTTCGATGTTCACTTCCGGCACCCGCTCCTTGATGGCGCTCATCACTTTTTCGCCTTTGACCAGGTAGTTTTTGCTCACGGAAAAGTCCATGAGGGCCACTACCTTCATCGGGTCCAGGCCAAAGAGCCATTCCTTGAAGGCCTGCAGCCCCCCGGCGGCGTAGATGCCGCCTACCAGCGAACCGGCGCTCGTCCCGGCAATAGAGGTGATGGCGTAGCCACGGTCCAGCAGTTCTTCAATGGCGCCGATGTAGGCAAATCCGCGCGGCCCGCCACTGGCCAGCGCAAGGGCAACCTTCTTATTCATAGTAGTTTCGTTTAG
Source organism: uncultured Bacteroidales bacterium (assembly GCA_947305045.1). Next base: position 11,392 of record CAMZCW010000019.1, read on the forward strand.
TCTTTTTGGGGGTAAGGACCACGCTTCCGCTAAAGGAAAGGGTGGTTTGTCCGTGCTGCATCCGGAAAGAGAAAGGTGCATCGGCCACGGCCGTGATGCGGCCACAGCGCAGCCAGGAAGACTCTGTTTGCAAGCCTTCCGTGCAGCCTTCCCAGCGGTGTTTGAACCCGCCGGGCCGGCGGCCGAAGTAACATACCGGTCCCTCCGTGGGGGTAAACCGTACTTCCCCGTGGGCCGATTCTACTTTCAAGGCCCCGTCCGGGTAAAAAGTTAATCGCTGCTGCAGGGCGCCTTTCAGGTAAACATACACGCAACCCTTGGGCCCTTTGCGGGCAAAAACCTGGCGAGGTTTCTCCGGGACGGTGGAGAGCCCGGGGCCGGGGGCAATCCGGTCGTCTCCTCTGACCACCCAGCTGCGTAACTTGCCATTCACTTTGTCCAGTACCCATTCGCAGCGTTTGTTCCGGATGACAATTTGCGTATCGCCTTCTGTATAACGCAGTTTTCCTTTGATTGTGCGTTTGTCCCGCGGCGTGGTGTCCTTGAGGAGGAACTCCTCCTGTGCTGTCACCTCCTTGCCTTTGCGGAGTTCAAAACAGAGCCGATATTCCCCCTTCCGGCGCATGCGGGGCAGTTTTACGCGGAAGCTTTCCTGCTGCTGCGCGGGCGTTTGGAAATGCAGTTCCCGCTCCCGGTACCAGAAGGGACGCTTGCCGTTGCGCTCCACCCAGTAGTGGAGGGTGAAGGCGCTTAGATCAATGAAATCGTGCCGGTTATAGAGGGTACAGAGGCCCTTTTCCGGGTCCTCCAGCGTGATGGTAATATGCTGATAGCGTTGTTTGAGGGGGAGGAGAAGGCTGTCGGGACGGACGGTTTCCCAGGCGGGGAAGTCCATTCCGGTAACTTTGTAAAAGCCCCGTGCGTGGCACTGCTCACGGGTTAAGGTGCTGTCTTGCAGGGCATTGATATTGGCTGCACGCATCCTGGCGAACTCCTCCGCGGCCAGTTTGCTGCCCCCTTGCAGCCGGACGCCCGTGTAATGCGGCTCCCGGCCGTTGAACAGCCCGTTATCCTGTCTGTAAAAGCTTACTGGATAGACGCTCGTTTCCCCGTTCACCGTGAGGCGGAGGGTGTAGATATCCGGCGTTTCCGGGCTCCAGGTCCGGACGGCGCGGATGCTGTCCGTGAGGGTGCTGACGGAGCCGTGGAAGGAGAAAACGGCATCCGCAACGGCGACGCTGTCCGGGTCCATGAGCTCGTAAAAGACCTCCGTGGGCCGGGTTGCCGCCATGTGCATGCGGAAAATGCCGGTTTTGAGGTCCGGGGTGAGGGTGGATACGGTGCGGAGGGTAAAATCGTCCTCCTGTGCCCCTGCAGTGAGGCTCAGTGCAAACAGCAGCGTGGCAAGGAGGAGGCGTTTCATTATTTCTCGGGCATCTCTTCCACCAGCTCGTAGTCCAGGAGCTTCTGCTCCAGCGAGGTGCCTTTTACGCGGATGCGGAGCGGGTCTCCCAGACGGATGCTGCGGTGGCTGCGGCGTCCCACGGCACGGTAGTGTTCTTCATCGTAAATGAAAAAGTCGCTCTTGATGGTACGGTAGGGGATCATGCCCTCAATTTTGGTGGGCTCGATTTCTACGTAAACGCCCCATTCCGTGACGCCGGACACGTGGCCGTCGAACTCCTGGCCCACCTTGTCCTGCATGAATTCCACCAGCTTGTACTTGATGCTCTCGCGTTCTGCCTCCGCCGCCACGTTCTCGCGCTCGGAAGCATGCTTGCATTCAAGGGTGTAATAGTCCTTGGAGGCCGATTCTCCTCCTGCAAGATACTGGGAGAGGAGGCGGTGCACCATCATGTCCGGATAGCGGCGGATGGGGGAGGTAAAGTGCGTATAGTAAGGGAAGGCCAGGCCGTAATGGCCGATGTTTTCTGTGGAGTAGCAGGCCTTGGCCATGGAGCGGAGGGCCAGGATTTGGATGGCGCCCAGCTCCGGCTTGTCCTTGGCGTCCTTCATGAGGCCGTTGAGTGTTTTGGCAACATCTTTGCCGTCCTCGATAGGGCCCACCTTGTAGCCAAAATGGGACGCAAAGTCTTTGAGACCGCTCAGTTTTTCCATGTTGGGAAGGTCGTGGATACGGTACACAAAGGTTTTCTTGGCTTTGGCTACGTATTCCGCTACGCTGCGGTTCGCCAGGAGCATGAATTCCTCGATGAGCCAGTTGGCCTCCTTGGAGAACTTCTGGTGTACGGCGACGGGTTTGCCGTCGGCATCCACTTCCACCTTCATCTCCGGGCGCTCGAAGTTTACGGCGCCGGCCTTGAAGCGTTTGGTGCGGAGTTTGTCGGCCAGGCCGTTAAGGATGAGAATGGCCTCCTGGATGGGCTCGGGCACATTTTCCGGCTTGGCGCCTTCGATGATGGCCTGGGCGCCTTCGTAATCGAAGCGATAGTCCGAGATAATCTCCGTCCGGCCAAACCAGGGGTTCAGGACCTTGGCCTGCGGCGTGAATTCAAAGACGGCGGAGAAGGTGAGTTTTTCTTCATTCGGACGCAGGGAGCACAACTTGTTGGACAGCTTTTCCGGGAGCATGGGCACGGTGCGGTCCACCAGATACACGGAGGTACCGCGGGCCTCGGCTTCCTTGTCCACCGCCGAGCCGGGATGCACGTAGTAGGTGACATCGGCAATGTGGATACCCACTTCGAAGTTGCCGTTATCCAGCTTGCGGAAGCTCAGGGCATCGTCAAAGTCCTTGGCATCCGTGGGGTCGATGGTGAAGGTGAGTACCTGGCGGAAGTCCTTGCGGCCTTTGCGGTCCTTGGGGGTGATGACGTCCGGGATTTGGTCCGCGGCGTTTTCTACGTTTTTCTCGAAGCGGTAGGGGAGGCCGAACTCCGCCAGGATGGCGTGCATCTCGGTCTCGTTTTCCCCGGGCATTCCCAGGATGTCCACCACGTGGCCATGGGGGCCGTGGGCGCCGCGCTCCCAGCCATCCACAATGGCGGCTACCTTCATGCCGCGCTTGGCGCCTTCGGGGACGGGGACTTCAATGTCATAGGGCATGGTCTTGGAGCTCATGAGCACCCAGGCCTGTTTGCCCACCGTGTGCAGAATGCCCACGAACGGACGGTTGGAGCGCTCCAGAACGGCGACAATCTCGCCGCTGCGCCGTTTGGCCTGGCCGGTGTGCTCCTGCGTCACGGCTACTCTTACCGTGTCTCCGTGCAGGGCCCCGCGGGTTTTGGAGGCCTTCACGTAAACGTCCTCCTCCTGCCCCTCGATGCGGACAAATACAAACCCTTCCCGTGACATCAGGGCTTTCCCCACAAATTCGGGGACCACCCTGGTCTTCTTCTTTCTGGAACTGCGATGCTTGCTCCTGTTGTTGCGTTTTCCCATATTACTCGATATATCGAGTACAAAGATACACAAAATCCTGCAAATTGCCGAAGGCCCCTCCGGCCTGTGCCGCCCTCGTCCTCCCTGCATCCCCTCCCTGCGTTCCCTCCGTGCATCCCTCTCTGCATCCCCTCCCTGCGTCCCCTCCGTGTGTCCTCTCCCTGTCCTACCGCGGACGAAGCCCGGGCGTATCTCCTGCCACGGCGCTCCCTCCCGCCGCGATTGCAAAAAATCGGCCTCCTGCGGGCTTCCAGCTGCAATCGCGGCAACACTTGGGGCCCAAATGGCCGTTTTCCTCGCCGCGATTGCAAAAAACCGGCCGCAGAAGCACGTTGGAGTGCAATCGCGGCCAAGCAGCGGAGCGTTCCGCACCCACCGGCGATCCAGTGTCGGTTCGGCCCGGCGGCGTCCCCCGAAACCGACGCACCCACCTGCGATCCGGTGGCGGTTCGGCCCTGCGGCGTCCCCCGAAACCGACGCACCCACCTGCGATCCGGTGGCGGTTCGGCCCTGCGGCGTCCCCTGAAACCGAGGCGCTCTCTCTGTCCTACCGCGGACGAAGCCCGGGCGTATCTCCTGCCGCAGGGAGCCTACAGCAGCGAAAGGAGCAGGTACACGAAATGGGCGATGATGCCTGCGCAGAGGCCGGCGGTGGCATGCGCGGCGATGGCCTTGGAAATGACTTTGCGGTAGCCCAGAGAGTCCAGCATGGCGGTGTGCGTGGACAGGAAGCCGCTCCAGCACATGCCGCTGGCGGTGAATACGGCAATGGCGTTGCCGTCCAGGATACCCGCGGCGTTGAAGGTGGGCAGCAGGCCCAGGGAGGCTCCCACGGCGCCCAGGGAGGTCATCGGGAAGGCAATGAGTTCCATGTGCTCGAAGCCGAACAGCCACTCGAACACCCAGTGAATCTTTTCCGCCAGCCAGGGCAGGATAGGAACGCCCTGGGACGATGACCCGTCGTACACCCCGGAAGGCCCGGCACCAAAGGTGATCATAATCACCGCCGTGGTAATGATGAGTACGCCCGGAATAATTTGCAGGCCCAGTTCCACGCCGTTTTTACCTCCGTCCAGAATGGCGTTCAGGAAGCGCATGAAGATGCCGTCCTTCTTACTTTCTTCCACGTGCTGGTCCTCAATCTGCTCCGCCAGCGCATCCTGCACGGGCGCATCCAGTTCCGGATAGGCCTTCAGGCAACTGCGCTGCATCAGGCGCGTAGAGATAATCGACCCGCAAAAAGCGCCAAACAGGCCCACCAGCGCGCCGGTCAGGTGGCCATAGCCAATCATGGTAATCATGACCACGAATCCCATGCCAAAGGCCGTTCCAAAGTTGGTGAGCGAGATGAGCTGGTACTTCTTGAAATACGCACTGAACGTCTTGTCCTTGGACAGGGCGATAATGGCCGGGTTGTCTGACAGAAAGGTCATTACGGCACCCAGCGCCGCCACGCCCGGGAGGTTGTAGAGCGGCTTCATGAGCGGCCGCAGGAACCGCTCCAGGAGTGTTACCACGCCAAACTCCGACATCAGTTTGGACAGCGCACCCGTAAGCACGGTGATGCCCATCAGGTAGAACACGGTATTGAGCAACAGGTCGTGCGCCGTGTTCATGATGGTTTTGAGCATGTTGCCACTCCCCATGCGCCACCCCAAAAGGGAGAACACCGTAATGAGGACAATCAGAAAAACCGACGCTTCTATGGTAGAGCGGCGGATGCGGGATGGTTTCATGGACGCTTATGGTATTTGTTGATAATCTTCACAAAATCAAAGTAATAGGTAAGGCCGACAGATGCGCTCACTTTCTTGGACGCACTCTCCGTCCAGGCCACGGCATGAATGCGGAGGTCGCTGTTGCCCAGCGGGAAGAATTCCATGCCGCCGCCGGCCACCCAATAATAGGAACCGGGAGGAAGGGTCATGTCATACGGAATTCCGTCATCGTCCACATTCTGGTCATTTTCGTCATAGGCGCCTTTGATGAAGAGGTTCCATTTGTCGTTAATCCTGAAATCCATCTTGGCAATGGCGGTACCGTCGAACTGCGCCTTTTTCTGCGTGAGGCAGCGGCGGTACATCAGGTCCAGTTCCAGGGACACCACCGACCCCATCTGGAAGCGGTTCCCCAAAGCCAGATAACCCATCATGTGATGGTAGTAATCGTCAACCCAGTTGATGCTCCACTTGGTTTGCCACCAGGGGAAAAAGCGGCCTACCCAGCCCAGCCCCACATCCAGACGTGAGAGGTCTCCGCCATGCAGCGGCGAATGACCCACCTGCAGTTGAAGTTCCTGCCCCTCTTTGGGCCGGAAAAATACCTGCCCGCCCAGGCCGTACACATGTTGGATACCATTGCAGAACCCGCTGTAATAGTATACGTCGATAGGGGCGGCGTCCCATTCGTACCCGCCGATGGTGATGGGCAGTTTGCCTCCGGCAATGCTCCATTTGGACGATATGTCCCAGGTGAGGGAAAGGATATCGGTGCCGTTGAGTGGGTTTTTGGCGTCGTAAATGGGCTTGGTGAGCCGCTGGCGAAAGCGGAAACGCAGGGACGGGCCGATATGGCCCTTAATGTGGACATTGAGGAAATCCGCACTCAGGCCCGGCTTTTCCTGTTTCACGACAAAGGCTGCACGGGCCTCAAAGGCAGCGTAATCCACCTGTGCCGATGCAAACACACTTGCTGCCAGCAGGCACGCTATAGCAAGGAAGATTTTTTTCATTAAAAGTTTTGTGGTTAGCGAGCGCAAAGATAGCAATTTAATGCGTACCTTTGCACGCTATGCAAAAAAAAGAATTGGAAATTATGGCCCCTGCCGGCGGTTTCGACTGCCTTCAGGCCGCCATTCAGGGCGGTGCCAACTCCGTGTACTTCGGTATAGGCCATCTGAACATGCGTTCGCATTCGGCCGGCAACTTCACCCGCGAGGACCTGCCTCAAATCATGCGGCTTTGCCGGGAAAGCGGCGTCAAGGCCTATATGACCCTGAACATCACCCTGTATGAGGAAGATTTGCAGGCGGCCTATGCCACCCTGGATGCCGCCAAGGCGGTGGGCGTGGATGCCATCATCGCCTCAGACATGGCCGCCATCCTGTATTGTCGACGGATTGGCCTGGAGGTGCATATTTCCACCCAATTGAGCATTTCCAACATAGAAGCGCTCCGCTTTTACGCCCAGTTTGCCGATGTGGTTGTGCTGGCGCGGGAACTCACCCTGGAGCAGGTGAAGGCCATCCATGAAGCCATTGTTTCCGAGCATATTACGGGCCCGTCCGGGGAGTTGGTGCGCATAGAAATGTTTGCCCACGGCGCCTTCTGTATGGCCGTTTCCGGGAAGTGCTACTTGTCGCTGGATGCGTATGCCGCCAGTGCCAACCGGGGCGCCTGCCTGCAGGTTTGCCGCCGGGGGTATCTCCTTACCGACTATGAGACCGGGAACGAGATTCACGTGGATAACAAATACCTGATGTCGCCCAAGGACCTTTGCACGATTGACTTCCTGGACAAATTTGTGGAGGCCGGTGTAAAAGTGTTCAAGATTGAGGGCCGCGCCCGCAGTGCGGACTATGTGAAAATCACCGCGCAGTGCTACCGGGAGGCGGCCGATGCCGTGGCCGATGGCAGCTATACCCCGGAACTGGGCACCCGTCTGAAGGAGCGCCTGGCCACAGTCTTCAACCGGGGCTTCTGGGACGGCTACTACCTGGGCGCCCGCATGGGCGAGTGGAGCGCCAAATATGGATCCCAGGCAACCCGTACCAAGATTTACGTGGGTCAGGTAACCAACTGGTTCGCCAAGATTGGCGTAGTGGAAGTGCAGGTGAATGCCACCCCGCTGCACCGCGGGGACATGCTGCTGTTTATTGGCTGTACCACCGGTGCGCTGGAGGTGGAGGCCGCGGATTTGCGGGTCGATTATGAGCCTGCAGAGCTGTGTCCCCAGGGTCAGCGCTGCTCCGTGGCCCTTCCCGCCGGCCCGGTCCACCCCCGCCGCGGCGACAAAGTCTACATCTGGACCACCAAGGCCTAGCCCTTCCGGACAGATCTCCTCCTATGCGCGCCTCCCACCGTCCCTCCGGGCGCGTCGCTATGGCCTCTCTATCTATGCGCGGCTCCCGCTCATCCGCCGCGCGCCAGTGCATGTCTCCCGCCGTCCCTCGAGGCGCGTCGCTATGGCCGCGATTGCACTTCAACGTGCTTCTGCGGCCGATTTTTTGCAATCGCGGTGGGGAAAGCGGCCATTTGGGCCCAAAGTGTTGCCGCGATTGCAGCTGGAAGCCCGCAGGAGGCTGGTTTTTTGCAATCGCGGTGGGGGAAGCGGCCGGTTCGGCCCAAAATGTTGCCGCGATTGCAGTTGGAAGCCCGCAGGAGGCCGTTTTTTTGCAATCGCGGTGGGGGAAGCGGCCGGTTCGGCCCAAAATGTTGCCGCGATTGCACTCCAGCGTGCTTCTGCGGCTGTTTTTTTGCAATCGCGGCGAGGGGACGCACCGGAGGCAGGCCGCGGCCTGGCGCTTCCGGGCTAGCCCATGACCAGGCAGCGGCGAATCTGGTGCTCCGGGATGTGAAACTCGTAGAAAAGTTGCCGCGCAATGCGCTGCTTCTGGGTTGCAGTCAGCTGATAGACCGACTGCACGCCATAGCCGGGAAGGAGGATGCTGTCAATCAGGCGGCAAACGTCCAGGTCCTGCATGCGGCCATGCTTGAAATTGCGTCCGGACTCGTTCTTAAGCAGCTGGGCTACAGTGTTTTCGTCGGCCCGTTCCACGTCCCGCAGGGTAATGGGCGGCCCGGTCTGATCTTGCAGCTGTTCCCTGGACCAGCTCTCGTCCGTAAGCCGGTTCATCTGATACAGGTAGTTGCGCGGCGTGACATAATATTGTTCCACCTTTCTGATTTCCATAAACGAGCGCCGGAGGAATACCCCCTGGGCCGTCATCTGATACTCATCGGGAAATTCCGAATAGCGCGGCAGGAAGCTCGCCATCTCTTCCTTGCTCCAGTTGCCGGCTACTTCCTGCGCCATTCCGAGGTCACCCGCAAATTGCTCGCGGACAGAGCAATACGGATACCCGAACGCAGTCGCCGATGCGCAGTGGTGCAGCCCATTTCGCAAAATGTAGCTGAACACCACAAGTTGGTGGTAAAACCCTTCCACCTTGGAGATAAAGGTGTATTTCTCTCCAAATCGGCCCTCTCTTCCATATTTGGCGTTAAACCATTTGGTGTAGGACATCCGGACCTGGCCGGCAAAGCGGCTGGGCTGGGCAGTGAAAACGTTCATGTGAACATGGGTGGACATGTCCGCCTCGCATTCCACTTCCGTTTCCAGTGCAAAACCCCGCAGGGCCATGAAGTTCAGAAGCATCCCATGGTCCTCCGCATCCCGGAACATGACCTCATCATGCGAGGTGAAACATAAATGATACGACTCTTTCATGCGGCCAAGATACATCCGGGAAGCGACAGAGGCAAGAATCGGTTGAAAAAAAGTGATGTTTCGCATGATTTTTTTCATGTTTCAACCGATTTCGCTCCGCCATTTTGTCAGTTGCTCCTGGCCCGGACCAACTTTTGATAGCGTGCAGGAAACAATTTTTAGAGAAATGGGAGTTACCAGATGGATAACGGGCATGTTGGGATGGGCCTATTTTGGTCCTCTGGGCGGCCTGATCGGCTTTCTGCTGGGAAGCGCGATCGAAGAGTACATAGACGCGTCCCGCCAGCTTCCCGGTGGAGCGGCGCCGGAAGGCGGTACGCGAGCCTATTCCGCCACCGAGCAGCGGAACAGCTTTTTTGTGAGTCTGCTGGTGTTGTCATCGGCCGTCATGAAGGCCGATGGCAAAATCCACCCGGCAGAGACGGACTGCGTGCGGGCATTTTTCCGTCGCAATTTCGGGGACGATGCCGCCGCCCAGGCCATGCACATGCTGGAGCAGCTGAACGCCCGGGAAGTGAATATCTACCAGGTGGGCGACCAGATTGCCGCCAACATGAACTACTCCCAGCGGCTGCAGCTCTTCCACTATCTGGTGCAGATTGCCACGGCCGATGGGACCTTCTCCAAGTCGGAGAAAAGTGTACTGGAGGCCATTGGGACCGTGATTCGGCTTGGCCCCTCGGATGTGAATTCCGTCATTGCCATGTTCTACCGGGATGCGGAATCGGCCTATGCGGTATTGGAGATATCTCCCACCGCCAGCAATGACGAGGTGCGGGCGGCTTATCGCCGCATGGCCATGAAAAACCACCCGGATAAAGTGGCTACGCTGGGGCCGGATGTCCAGAAGGCTGCTGCGGAGAAGTTCCGCCAGGTCCAGGAGGCCTACGAGGCCATCAAGAAGGAGCGCGGGCTTTAGCCGCTGGGGAGGGGCGCTCTGCCGCCTGCCGGGGGGGCTCCGTCACGGGCTGGGGTCCGCTGTCGCTCCGTCGCTATGGCCGCGATTGCACTCCAACGTGCTTCTGCGGCAGTTTTTTTGCAATCGCGGCGAGGGAAGCGGCCGGTTCGGCCCCAAGTGTTGCCGCGATTGCAGTTGGAAGCCCGCAGGAGGCCGATTTTTTGCAATCGCGGTGGGGGAAGCGGCCATTTGGGCCCAAAGTGTTGCCGCGATTGCAGTTGGAAGCCCGTAGGAGGCCGATTTTTTGCAATCGCGGCAAGGGGAACGGGCAGGAGATACACTCGGGCTTCGCCCTCGGTATGACAGGAAGTGCTCCGACAGGGAAGTGCACCGACAGGGAGTGCTCCGACAGGGAGTGCTCCGGGCCGGGGCTACCAGCTGATGGCGGGCTGCTTCAGGGCCTCGTGGAGCTGGTCGTCGTGGCGGAGGCGCACCTGGATGCCGGCCCGCTGGAAGTAGTAGCGTACCACAATTTCCTCCTCGATAAACGGCACAATCTCCTCCTGCTTCAGGCGCAGGAAGGTTTCCTTGTCCATCTCCAGGGACTTCTGCAGGGCATCGAGCTCTCCGGAAAGCGCCTCCGTGAGACCGTCTTCCTTCAGCGACTTTTTCATCTCGTCAAACAGGGCCCGGGCCGACGAACGGTAGTCAAACTCCTTGTCTCTGGCAAAGCTGATAAACTGTTCATAGTCCGTGAAATGGAAGTCCTCCAGGGCAGGAATGCTTTGGTGCGACCGCACAAATTCCAGGGCATACTGCTCAATGACGCCGCTGTACACCAGCGAGTAGGTGAGGCGGGAGTATTTGTGCGGCTTCACAATGAAGTCCGGGGTGATGCCGCCGCCGTCGCGGACCGTGCGTCCGTGGGCGGTGGTGAAAGCGTGTGTGAGCGAGTCCGGAATGTGGCCCACGGAGCCGTCTTCGTTGCGGTGCGAGTAGTCGATGGCCTGCACGCATCGGCCCGAAGGGGTATAATATTTGGCCGTGGTGAGCTTGAGCTGGCCGTCGTAGGGCAGGGGACGGATGCTCTGCACCAGGCCCTTCCC
>CAMZCW010000020.1 GCA_947305045.1 uncultured Bacteroidales bacterium
TGGCCAGGCCGATGCCGCTGATGGCGCCCAGCGCCAGGGACCCGTAGCGGGAGCCCACGTACAAAGCTGCCAGCACAATGAGCAGCTCCACAATCATAGTAAAGGTCATAGTTTCAATCGTGTTACAATTATGCAAATATAATCATTTTCCGTGTCTTTCCGCCTCCCCCACAACGGATACTATGAATCCCACCTTGCCCGCCGATGGGGCTCATCTTGTTCACAGCTAGGGCACAAAAATACCGCAACGTGTTGAAAATCAAGGCGTTGCGGTTTGTGATTCCGTTGGGATTCGAACCCAAGACCCACAGCTTAGAAGGCTGTTGCTCTATCCAGCTGAGCTACGGAACCATCCTCTAACGGGGATGCAAAGTTAGTGATTTTTTATCAATATGCAACTATCGGGGACTGGCAGAGAGGAGGAGCTGGAGTTCCTGGTTTACGGCGTCTGAGAAGCCGTTCTTCTGCTCACTGGGGGAGAAGCTGTCGGCCAGGATGCCGCCTTCGTACTCGATGGTGAGTCCGCTGATACCCAGGGCCACTATGCGGTACATGTCTTCCATGCTGGGGTACAGGTACACGAAGTTGATATCGTCACGGGCCTGGAGGAGATCGATGACAGAGCCGTCGGTGAGGGTAAGCTTGACGGGGGAGTCTACAGGGATGTGATAGGTGTCGTGGGTGCCCAGGACGAATGCCAGGTCCATGTCTTCCTCATTGGTGCCTTTATAATAGAGGTGGGTGAGGAGGATGTTGTAGTCGAAGTTGGTGCCGCGGGCCACCACGGGATTGGAGGTGGAGAGGATGCTGTTTACGTTCTCCGTATATCCGGACATGGTTGCCTTGAGCTCGATGGTGCTTTCCGACGCCTTCAGGATGGCCTTGCAGTGACGGGAAAGAAAATCGGCCATTTCATCTTTGGCGAAGGTGGCGGTGATGAACTCATCCGGGCTCCAGCCGGTAACAATGTCCACGGACTTGACGCCGCGCACCATCTTTTCCATGTCGGCGGGCTCGATTGCGTATTTGAGCCGGTTCAGGAAGTTGCCGTCATCCATGCGGCGTGGCGTAGCGGAAGGCTGACCGATTTGCTCCGCACGTACCAGTTTCCCGTTATGGAGCGTAAACGCCATCTTCACCCCCTTGGGAACTACAGTGGCTGTTTTCTCCACCAGGTTCAGGTAGAGCAGATACAAGGACGACCCGTCAGGGAAGCCCACCAGTTCCACCCGTGCCAGGGCGGGAACTTTGTCCAGTTGCAGTGCCTCGTAATCCGTGGAGATATGCATCATCCCTTCCGAACGATAGTTGGTACGGATGTTCTGGGCCTGCAGGAAGCAAGATGCGCACACAAGGCTGCTGAGCAAAAGGATTCTTTTCAAGCTTAATAATTTTTGCATGCGCAAAGATAAAAAAATTGTATTACTTTTGCACCATGAAACGTTTCATTATAGCCGCCGTTGTCCTCTTATCGGTCCTTTCCTGTGGAAAAAATGGAACGGACGGCCTGTATATCAGCGTTCGCAACACCTGCTGGCAGGTCTCAACCGAAACCCAGAGGGCGTGGCCGTGTTTTATCGGCAGCGACGTTGCTTCCGTTATACAGACAAACACCGAGTCAGGCGCCTTCCAGGTCCTGAACGGCTCCTACACGGTGGACGGTCACCGTGTGAATATCAATGCAGAGTCGTCCATCCTTATGGTCCGTACTTTCTCCAACCTGAAAAACAACGCCAACAGAAACTGCCAGCGGCTTTCTCCCGAGGCTCCCTCGGCCCTGGAGGGGACGTTGTGGGTCACGTTGAAGAACTACGATTTTATTTTTGTTTATCACGGGAAGGACGGAGAATATCTTGCCGGCAACTTTTTCAATTTCACCCGGCGGGAAGGCTTCCCTTATGGTCGGGACTGGGAAACGGGCACCTATGCCGTGAATGGGAATCAGTACGTGGTGGAGGACAGGAAGGGAACGTTCTACGGTGACAGATTCGTGATTCTGGAAGACTATGCGATTCCCCGTGTGTTCAAGGCCGATCATCTGGAAGGGTCTTCACCCCTGGAAGGGACCGTATGGATGCTGCAGAGCAGTGGCTATCCCGGTTTCATCTTCTTTGCCTCGGCGACGGAGTTTGTTCGCGTCCTCGTGAACTCCAGTACCATATTCCTGGTACTGGAAGGAACCTATCGTATAAAAGGAAACTCCCTCGAGTTTGAAACAAACGCGGAGGAGTTGTGTGCTACCTGCACCATTGAGGATGGCAAGTTTACGTATTTGCGGCGGACCTATGTGCTGTCCGACCTTACTGATTATCTGGTGAACCCTTAAGCATGTCCCTGACCTGGGTCGCAAGGACAATGCCACACCCCAATATCAGCCCCAGGAAGGTCCAGATAATGAGTGTCTTGCTGCGGCTGTTGGACGGCTGGAGGGGCACCGTTACCGGCTGGACGACAGTGAGCATGGGCGTTTCCCGTTTGACCTGCATCTTCGCCTGTTCCAGTTGTTTGGCCATCTCTGTATAGATGGCGGCTGAAACCGCGTATTTGTTCTGAAGCCGTTCCTGCTCGATGCGGGCGCGTGTGGTGGGCATTTCCTGGGAACGGTCGCGAATGGTGGCCACCTGCGCCTGAAGGGACTCTGTCTCTGCTTTAATCTCGTTGAACCGGGCCTGGACATATTTCAGGTTGTCCTTGGCTTTCTCCGTACGGAAGCGGGTGACTTCCGCCTGAAGAAGCTGCTGGGCCTTGATGGCCAGTTCTGCGGTCTGCAGCGGTTCGGAGCCCGTTACGGTCAGGGTAAAATAGCCTTCTTTTTTATCCACGGCCAGCGAGACATTGGAGCCGATGGTTTTGAGCATGCCGGCCTCCTCTTTGGTGAGGGAAATGGGCTTGCAGATACCGTCCTCAACGGTAGTCCCCACCACGACAGAAGTATCGTCTGCTTCTGCATCGTCCTTTTTGAGAAGGTTGATCAGCGTAAAGGGAAGGCCGATGGTATATTTGATGACTGTGCTTCTTACGGAGGGCTTGGCGTACTCCTTGGAGTAGGTGTACATGCTTACCATGGTGTCCACCTGCTCGTAGTGCAGCGGCGTATTCATCAGTTCCAGGCGGAAGGGGACGCTGCTGACAATCTGCGGATAAATGAGCGGGGAAAGATCCTGCCCCGTATTGGCGAGCCCCATGTCCATTCCGGACAGCAAAGCCAGGGAACTCAGATAGGTATTGGTCCTGGAGGGGATTTGCGGTACCAGGGTACTGCTGACGCTGTAGGTGCGCGTCATGGTAAGGGCAGAGAACAGCCCAAGGGCAAAGAAGATGCCCGTAACAATGAAAATGGTCTTGCGGCTTGTCCACAGGCGGCGGATGAACGCCAGGATGTCGATGCCTTCTGCCTCTTCCTCCGGAGTATTGTATTTGCGGTTCTCGTCCATAACAATTAGTTCAGTCTTTCGATAAGCAGAATCATGGAGACGATGGAGGTGAGGCTGGCCAGGGAACCGGCGGCAATCTTGTCCCACTCGGGCTTCTCCTTGGGTTTCTTGGCATTTTCACGCTTTTCCGTATCCAGTTTCAAGGAGATAACGCTTCCCGGTTCCACCTTGGGGTAGATGCGCATCCACAGGAAGCGGCGGACACCGTCGCTCTGCCCGTTGGGCCTGGTAACGGTGACGCTGTTGCGGTCTGCGTACTTGGCAAATCCGCCGGCGTTATGCGTGATATACCATTTGGCATTGTGGCCTCCCTGATACGTAACGGTCTTCTGGTTGGCGGAGAAATCGGCCGGGACATACTGGCCGATGCGGGTGCCGGTTTCCCGGATAGTGACGGTATTCTCCATCCGGACAATGTTAATGATGTCTTCATCCATGAGGATGGGGTCATGCCGGGTGTTGCGCTTGTGACGGATCATCTGTTTCAGGTTCAGGCCGATATTGCCCCGTCCGTTATACGTGCGGAACAACGCGGCCGCGGGCTCTGCGTCATCCAGCAGGCCTCCGGCCATTTCGATGACGTCGGAAAGCTGGGTGCAGCTGTCATTCAGGACATAGGTGCCGGGGTATTTTACGCGCCCGTTCACCTCTACGGTGCGCCCGCGGGTGAAATTTGGGGTGAGGCGGGCGACAATGTGGTCATATGGCTGAATCTGGAAGTTGGGATCCAGGCAGTTATAATTGTCGTCAACGGCAACGGTGAATACCTTGAACTTGACTTCGTCGGTTTTGGAAATGTCCATGCGGAAAATCTGGACACGGTCGAAGGAGGCGCCTATGCTCAGACCTCCGGCCATGGTAATCATGTCGCGCAGGGTGAGGGCGTCATCGAAGGTGACGGCAGTGGGGGTGTTGACAGCGCCGCTGATCCGGACTTCGCCCATGTTGGTGTACGTGCTGTTGTCGTACACATTGAGGCTGTCTCCGGGTTGCAGCAGCAGTTCGCTTCCCTTATCCAGACTGACCGGAATGTACTGCATCTTCCGGGGGTTGGTAATGTCTTTGCGGAAGATGTAGGCGACGGGATAGACAGACGGTTTTACGCCGCCGGCTATTTCGATGGCCTGGGTAACGGTCATGCGGTCGTTGACGCCAAAACTGCGGGAGAAAGGATGGCGGACTTGCCCGTTAACGGCGACGGTTGCCACGTCGCGGTAGCTTTCCTGTTCCAGAATGGTAACCACGTCACGGGCTTCCAGCTTGAAGTCCGGCTGGCCGTTGATGCCCGGGAAAGGGATGGTGAGCACTTCCAGGGTTTCGTCCGGACGGGTACGCTCCACAAGAACGACATCGGTACGGGCCGTATAACGCGGCTTGGCATTCTCCAGCAGGGCAAGGAGGCTGCGGTTGCTGTCCAGGTTGTATTTGCCTTGATAATAAACGTCGCCGCTCACTTCCACGAAATCTTCCATGGGCGAATTGGCAAATTTGATGGTGACGATATCCCCGGGGTGCATGGAGACCACCTGGCGGCCGCTCATGACATCCGACAGCTTGAACTCCAGCAGCTGGGGCTTGTTGTCTATAAAGCGGTCGATTTGCATGTAATCGGTATAGGCGGTTTCCTGCAGGCCGCCGGCGTACCGGATGAGGTCCACCAGGGTTTCCCCTTCGATGAGCTCATAGGCCATGGGGCGCTTGACGGCACCGTTAATGCATACGATCTTCTGGGCCATGGGCACAAAGATGACGTCGTTGTTCTGGAGGTCATAATAGGAGCCGTCCGTCGCGTTCATCATATATTTGTACAAATCCAGCGTATGGGTTCTTCCGTCACGGGAGAGCTGGATGTTACGGATGGTACCCCGTTCGTTGGGGCCGCCGGCGGCGGCCAGGGCATTGAACACCGTGTTGAGGGCGCTGATGGTGAAACCTCCCTGGATGCCTACCTCGCCGTAAATATTCACCGTGAGGGTACGGGCCGTGCTGATGGTGACGGCAATCTGGTCCTGGCGGAAGGAGTAGTGCTGGGCCAGTTTTGACTTGACGACGGCCCGGGCCTGGGCCAGGGTGAGCCCCTTCAGGAAAATCTTGGTGGCGCCGGCGGGCTGGATGGAGCCGTCGGAGTTGATGCGTTGGTGAATTTCCGTCTGGGAGGAGCCAAAGATGGAAATGTGGATTTCATCGCCGGCTCCCAGAATGTAAGAATCCGGGGCCTGTGCGCCGTCCGTGGTGCGGAATACATCCAGACTTTTCTCGGAGAACAGCGAATGCCCATAGACTTCCATCCCGTTCATCCGGGGAAGTTGGGTATCTTCCGGAAGCATGCTCAACTCCTTTTCCGCGGCGGCTTCCTCTGTGGTTGTCTGAAGCAGGTCCGAAGGGGCAACAGCGGGAACATCCAGCAGAGGGTCGGCCTCGCGGGCTGCCTCTGAGCGCTTTTCTTCTTCCGCCTTCTCTGCCTTCTCCCGGTACAACTCATTGAGGATGGTGATGACTCTGTCCTTATAGCCGGGATAATCGGCCGGGGAAATGGCATCCACGTCTATGCCGTTTTCCAGCAGACGGGCGCGGGCTTCCGTTTCTGACAGGCCGCGCCTGGCTAGTTCTGCACGGGCCATGGACAACATATTTACGGACTGGGCAAGCGCGGCTACGGAAAGCAGGGCGCAAAGGAGTACCGACGCAATTTTCTTCATAAGTAAACTAAAGTTAGTTTCAATATAAGGTCATAAGACGTGCAAAGTTACGAAAAATAATTTGTATCTTTGCGCTCACGCATCAAAACCAATTCTAAATGGATATTGCTCTTCTGATATTCAAACTCCTGGGTAGTATTGCCCTCCTGATGTACGGCATGAAAGTCATGAGTGAGGCCTTGCAGAAGATGGCGGGCCCGCAGTTGCGTCACCTGCTGGGCGCCATGACTACCAATCGTTTCTCGGGCGTCCTTACCGGCGCGCTGGTGACGGTGGCTGTCCAGTCATCGGCCGCAACGACGGTAATGACGGTATCGTTTGTGAATGCCGCCCTCCTTACCCTGGCGCAGGCGATTTCCATCATTATGGGCGCCAACATCGGCACCACCATGAGCGCCTGGATCATGAGTGCGGGCTTCTCCTTCAACGTGACCATGCTGGTGTGGCCGGCCTTCCTGGCGGGTATTATCCTCATCCAGACCGGCAAGCACCGCTATGTGGGCGACTTCCTCTTCGGCCTGTCGTTCCTGCTGTTTGCCCTGGGCATGCTCAAGGAGACGGGCATCGAGATGGACCTGGCCAGTAAACCGGCCGTGGTGGCGTTCTTCGCCCAGTTCAAGACCAATTACGGCACCATCCTGCTGTTTCTCCTTATCGGCTCCATCCTTACCGCTATGGTGCAGTCATCGGCAGCCCTGATGGCCATTACCATGGTGCTTTGCTCCACCGGTGCCATTACCATCTTCCAGGGTATCGCGCTGGTGATGGGTGAGAATATCGGCACCACTGTTACCGCCAACCTGGCGGCCATGTCGGCCAATACTCAGGCGCGGCGCACGGCTATGGCGCACTTGCTGTTCAACCTGTTCGGCGTGCTGTGGGTGCTCATTTTCTTCTTCCCCTTCGTGCGGATGGTCTGCGGCCTCGTGGGCCTGGATCCCACGGCGGAAAGCCAGACGCCCGCCCAGCTTTCCTTTGCGCTGGCGGCCTTCCACACGGCCTTCAACTTAATCAATACGGCCATTCTCATCTGGTTCATTCCCCAGATTGAAAAGCTGGTGTGCTGGATTATCAAGCCGCGCAAGGAAGAGCAGGAAGACGAATTCCGCCTGCAGTTTATCAGCAGCGGTATCATGAAGACCCCGGAAATCTCCGTGCTGCAGGCGCAGAAGGAAATTTCCGTCTTTGGCCTTCAGATGCAGAAGATGCTGGACATGGTGAAGGAACTTTGGGAGACGAAAGGGGACGAGGCCTTTGCCAAGCTGTTCGACCGTATTAAAAAGTACGAGGACGAGTCCGACAAGATGGAAAACGAGATTGGCAAGTACCTGGGGCAGGTGAGCGACGCCCATCTTTCGGACGATACAAAGGAGAAGATCCGCGGCATGAACAGGGAGATTGGGGAGCTGGAGTCCATTGGCGACAGCTGCTTCAATCTGGCGCGTATCCTGCAGCGCAAGCGGGACAAGAAAGTGCACTTTGACGACGAGCAGTGGGGCGGTGTGGTCCAGATGCAGGAGTTGGTGAAGGGCGCCATGGCCCGCATGAACGAAATGCTGGAAGGCAGGAAAGAAGAGTTCAACATTGAGCAGTCGGCGGAATTTGAGCGCCGCATCAACGAGAAGCGCAATGCCCTCAAGCAGCAGAGCCTGGCCGATGTAGACAACCGCGTGTACAGCTATGACAATGGTACCGTGTACATGGACCTGGTGAACGAATTGGAGAAAGTGGGCGACTATGTGCTCAACGTGGCGGAAGCCCGTCTGGGCGAGGAAGCCCCCACGCATGTGGATTAAATTATGGAAATACAGATGAACAGAAAAGAAGTGCCGGTGCTTCTGCTCACCGGATACCTGGGAAGCGGCAAAACCACCCTTTTGAACCGCATCCTGTCCAACAAGAAGGGGATCAAGTTCGCCGTGATTGTGAACGATATCGGCGAAGTAAACATTGACGAGAGCCTCATCGAGAAAGGCGGCGTGGTAGGGAAGACGGACGACAGCCTGGTGGCCCTGCAGAACGGCTGCATCTGCTGCACCCTCAAGATGGATCTGGTGGCCCAGTTGGCAGACCTCACCGCCATGGGCAGGTTCGACTACATAGTCATTGAAGCCAGCGGCATCTGCGAGCCTGCGCCCATTGCCCAGACCATCAGCACCATGCCGGCGTTGGCGCCCCAGTACACCAAAGGCGCACTGCCGTATGTGGACTGCATCTGCACGGTGGTGGACGCCCTGCGTATGAAGGACGAGTTCGAGGGCGGTTCGGCCCTGGAAAAAGAGGATATCGGCGAGGACGATTTGGAGCGCCTGGTCATCGAGCAAATCGAATTCTGCAATATTGTGCTGCTGAACAAGGCTGCGGAGGTTGCGCCGGAGGAGCTGGGCAAACTCAAGGGCATTGTCAAAAGCATCAACCCTGGCGCCAAGGTACTGGAGTGCAATTATGGCGACGTGGACCTGGACGAGCTCATCTACACGGGCATGTTCAATTTTGACGAGGTGGCCACATCGGCCGCCTGGATTGCCGCCATCGAGGGAGAGGAGGATGAGGACGGAGAAGCGGAGGGCGAGGCGCTGGAATACGGGATAGACACCTATGTGTACACCCGCCGTCCGGCCCTGGACCTGAACAAGTTCGACCACATGGTAGCCACCAAATGGCCTGCCAACATTATCCGCGCCAAGGGGCTGTGCTATTTCTCGGACGACATTGACAAGTGCTACCTCTTCGAGCAGGCCGGCAAGCAGAAGAGCATCCGCGACGCCGGGCTCTGGTTTGCCACAATGGAGCCGGACGAGCTGGCGGAAATGATGAACCGGGACCGCAAGCTCCGCTCCGACTGGGACCCTGAATATGGCGACCGCATGCAAAAGATTGTGTTCATCGGCCAGCATCTGGATAAGCCTGCCCTGGAAAAGCTGATGGACAGCTGCCTGGCATAACTTTTTGCATAATATGAGAGTGGTCCGGACCATACTGACGCTCTGTTTGTGGATAGGGACGCTGCCGCTTGCGGCGGAGCCCATGGTGTCTGACTACACGTTTACGCACCTGGGGCTAGAAAACGGCGTGGCTGGGCCGCATATCTTTGACATCTGCCAAACACCGGACGGCATTGTATGGTGGTCCACCAAAAACACGGTGGACCGTTTCAATGGCAGCAGCGTCCGCAATTACCGCCTGGATACCGACGCCCCCTACAGCCATTTTTCCGGCCGCACCATCGGCCTTTCCAGGGGGATGGACGGCTGCTTGTATGCGTTTGACAACAAGGGTTGCATTTTCCGCTACGACGCGTGTCAGGACGGTTTTGTTCCCGTGGCCGACGTTCAGGCGCTGATGGGCGGGGAATCGGTAATACTGAACCATATCCATGTGGAAGAGGAGGCCATCTGGGTGGCGCTGGACAGGGGAACGTATTGCATCCGGAACGGTGTCATTTCCCCGCTGCTGGACAAGCGCAACACCCATTTCATCCTTGCCTACCGGGATACGCACCTGCTTTGTACGGAGAGCGGCCTGTTCACCTTGGACTCGCCGGACGCCCAGGTGGAGTTTCTCTATCCCGGCAATGCGGAAACGGCGTTTTATGACGCTGACGCACAGCGTCTGTGGCTGGGCTCCTTTTCCTCCGGCATGTTCATGCTGGCGTATGCCGGCGACTCCTTCAAGGCCGTTCCTGTAAAGAATCTGCCGGCCAATCCCGTACGGTCCATCATTGCCCGGGATGCGGAAACGCTTCTGGTGGGCGTGGACGGTTTTGGCGTATATACGGTGCCGGCCCGTGCCGCCGCCCCCATGGCCTCGCTCCTGTTCGACGCCAATGAAGGGGAGAAGGGTGTCTTGCACGGCAACGGCGTATATTCGCTGCTGCTGGACCAGTGGGGCGATATATTTATAGGTACCTATTCTGGCGGCGTGGATGTGGCCCGTCCTTCCCGGGGCATTGCGGAGGTGTTCCGCTATACCTCTTCGTCCCAGGGGCTTGTCCACAACAATCATATCAACTGTGTGGCCCATTTCCCCGCCTGGGGAACCGTGGTGGGAACGGACGGCGGGGTTACGCTGCTGCGGGACGGCAGGACGCAGATTAAGGGGGAAGACCTGGTGGTGCTGGATGTCTGCGAGGACGGTGACGCCCTGCTGCTGGCTACCTTCGGCAAGGGCGTGTACCGGCTGGACCGCAGCGGAAAGGTGAGCCCGTATTATTCCAAGGCCGGGGGGCAGCTGAAGGATGACTATGTTTACGTTTTCTGCCGCAGTGCGGACGGCCATCTCTGGATGGGCACCCTCATGGGTGAACTGGTGGAGCGTACGCCCGACGGTTTTCGCTATTACCCTGTCCAGACGGTGCAGGACATGCTGCAACTGCCGGACGGCCGGATGGCCGTGGGAACGGCGGCCGGCATCCTGACGGTAACGCCTGGAAGCACGTACGTGGAAGAACTTATGCTGGCCGATGCGGATGTGGACGTAAACCGTTACATCATGAGCCTGTTCCTGGACGGGAACCGTCTTTGGGTGGCTTCCGACGGGGGCGGCATCTATATCCTGGACTTGGAGAGCGAAGAAAGCCGGCAGTTTACCGAGCGGGACGGCCTGTCCGGAAACAGCGTGTGCAGCATCGTCAAGGGGCGGGACGGCCGTTTCTGGGTGGGGACGGAGAACGGGCTGTGCCATGTGGACCCGGAAGGGAAGATTAGCCCCGTGAACCATATCTGGTCCCTGAACCGGGAATATACGCGCAATGCCGCTTCCCTGCTGGAGGACGGCCGCATTTTGCTGGGCAGCACGGACGGGCTGCTGGTGCTGCATCCCGAGAAGGTGGAGACCGGCTCCTATCCGGCGCCGCTGCACCTGGTTGGCGCCCGCTTCAAGGCCCGCGACGAACAGGAACGGGTTAGCAAGATGGCACGCCTGATGAGCGGGCAGCCGGAACTGAGCCTCCGTTACCGGGACAACACCTTTGAACTGCTGTTCGAGAGCGTGAATCTGCGCTATCAGCGGGATATTGCCTACCAGTACCAGATGGATGGGGGAGAGTGGAGCCCTCTTTCCGCCGAAGGCCATTTCCGCTTTGCCGAGGTGAAATCCGGCACGCACCAGCTACAGGTCCGTTCCGTGAGCCGGGCTTCCCGTGCGGTCCTGGACACGTGTTCGCTGCGCGTCAAGGTTGCGCAGCCCCTTTGGAACACCTGGTGGATGTGGCTGCTGTACATCCTGCTCATTACGGGCGCTTTCGTGGGGGCCTGGGCCATCTATCAGCTTCACAACCGCTACATGCGCCTCATCCTGTCCAGCCCGAGCCTGCAGGCCGCCCGAGAACCGTCGGCACCGGAGGAGTCCCGCCCCGTGGATGGCGCCAACCAGGAGTTCGTGGACCGTTGTACGCGCATTGTGGTGGCGCACATGGCCGACTCGGCCTTCTCCATTGACGACCTTTGCCGGGAGGTGGGAACCAGCCGCACCTATCTGTATATGCGGCTGAAAACCTTCACCGGAGACTCCCCGCAGGATTTCATCCGTTTCATCCGCATGGAAAGGGCCGCTGTGCTACTGCGCGACAGGCAGCCCGTCGCCCAGGTGTCGGAGGCTGTTGGATTCGACAATCCTAAGTATTTCAGTACCGTTTTCAAGAAGTATTTTGGCGTATCGCCCTCCAAATATCGTTAACGGTGCAGGTATAAAATCTGTCAAAAAAGGTTTCAAATCTGACAAATGTCAATTTTGAGACTTTTTTTATTTGCATTCAGACCTCGCCCGCGCAATAAATAGGTATGTTTGCCGTTGCAATCAACCGTATGCAACAACTCATAACTATTAACCATTTTATGAAAAAAACTTTCTTACTTCTGTGCCTTCTCGTTGCAGGGATGCTATGCGCTGCGACGGCAATGGCAGACGGACCTGCAAAGGCCCTGAAAGGAAATGTTGCCGACAACATGGGTCCGCTCATCGGGGCGGCCGTGAAGATTCCCGGGACTAACACGGGAACCGTCACCGACATGGACGGCAATTTTACCATCGAATGTGAACCCGGCCTTCCGCTGGAATTCAGCTGCCTGGGTTATGTCACCCTGCTTGTCCCTGCACAGGACGGCATGCAGGTGCTCATGGAGGAGGACGCCCAGCTTCTGGAAGAGGTGGTGGTGACCGCCCTGGGCATCAAGCGTGAACGCAAAGCCCTGGGTTACGGCGTGGAGGAGGTCAAGGGTGACGAGCTCACCAAGGCCAAGGAAACCAACGTCATCAACTCCCTGGCCGGTAAAGTGGCCGGCCTGGTGGTGTCCCAGACGGCCGGCGGCCCTTCCGGTTCCACCCGCGTCATGTTGCGTGGTAATACGGAAATCTCCGGGAATAACCAGCCTTTGTATGTGGTGGACGGCGTTCCGCTGGACAACACCAACTTTGGCAGCGCCGGCACCGCCGGTGGCTACGACCTGGGCGACGGCATCTCCGCCATCAACCCCGATGACATTGAGAACATGACCGTGCTCAAGGGTCCCGCCGCGTCGGCCCTGTACGGCAGCCGCGCCTCCCACGGCGTGATTATCATTACCACCAAAAAGGCCGACAAGGAGCGTTTCAGCGTGGAGTATAACGGCTCCCTTACCATTGACTCACAGCTGGCCCGCTGGGACAACATCCAGCAGATTTATGGCATGGGGTACAACGGCCAGTATGCGCCTACCACCGCTTCCGGTTCCAACAGCAGCTGGGGCCCCAAGGCCGACTACCTGCCGGTGACCTATTTCGACGGGCAGACCCGCGACTTCCTCATGTATCCGGACAACACCTCCGGTTTCTTCCGCACCGGCCTCACCGCACAGAATACGGTGGTGCTCAGCGGCAATGCCGGCAAAACCGGCATGCGTTTCTCTTTCACAGACATGCGCAACCGCGACATTCTGCCCAATTCCAACATGAGCCGCGACAACTTCAACCTGCGCGTGAACTCCTCGCTGGGCAAGGTGGATGTGGACTTTACCGCTAATTATACGCGCGAGGACGTGAAGAACCGTCCTGCCCTGGGCGACTCTCAGAGCAACGTAGGTAAAAACCTGATGACCCTGGCCGGAACCTACAACCAGGCCTGGCTGCAGCACTACCAGAACGAGGATGGCTCCTATGCCCGCTGGAACGGGAACGACCAGTACAACAAGAACCCGTATTGGGACCTGTTCAAGAACGACAACAAGACCGCCAAGGACGTGTTCCGTCTTACCGGCCGCGCCGTCTGGAACGTGACCGGGCACTTCAAGCTGCAGGGTACGGTGGGTACGGACATCAACAAGATGACTTTCCAGGACTATACCGCCAAGACCACGCCCGGCGCCCTGTCCGGCAAACTAGACAAGCAGGTATTCGACAACAAGACGCTCAATGCGGAGCTCCTTGCCCTGTACAACAACAACTGGGGCCGGTTCGACTTTAGCGCCACGGCGGGCGGAAACCTCTTCATGGTGAACAACACGAGCACCTTCATTGCCTGTCAGAACCAGCTCATGAAGGATGTGGTCGCCGTCATGAACTACGAGGAGCAGAGCGTGACGGAAAACACGTACCGCAAGCAAATCAACTCCCTGTTCGCCAGCGCCAGCATCGGATTCGACCATACGTATTACCTGGAAGCCACCGTCCGCGGCGACCAGTCTTCCACCCTGCCTGCCGGCCGCAACATCTATGTGTATCCGTCCGTGTCGGCCAGCTTTGTGTTCTCTGAGCTCATCAAGGCCCGCTGGCTGGAATATGGTAAATTCCGTGCGTCCTGGGCCATGGTGGGCAGCGATACCGACCCTTATCAGCTGGACCTGAACTATTCTACGGCCAAATTCTCCTATCCCGGTTACATGATTGGCCGCATCAACAATACGGTGATGCCCAACCGCGACCTGCGTCCTACCATGACCTCTTCCTATGAGCTGGGTCTGGAAATGAAATTCCTGCATGGCCGCGTGGGCTTCGACCTTACTTACTATGACCAGAATTCCCGTGACCAGATTTTGCCGCTGGCCACTTCTTCCGCTACAGGTTATGCGATGCGTCTTGTGAACGCCGGTTCCATCCGCAACCGCGGTGTGGAACTCACCGTGAACGGCCGCGCCGTCCAGTACAAGGACTTTGCCTGGGACCTGGGCCTGAATTTCTCCAAGAACGAGAACAAGGTGCTCAACCTGGTGGAGGACATGGATTACTTCGAGCTGGAAAAGGCTACCTGGTGCAACGTGTCCGTGGGTGCCAAGGTGAACGAGAACTACGGCGCCATCATGGGGCCCGATGTCAAGCGCAATGCCGCCGGACAGGTGATTATCAACGCCAAGACCGGCCTGCCGGAAACGGACGACAAACTCCGTGTGCTGGGTAACTCTTCCTGGGACTGGACTGGCGGTTTCTATACCACCTTCTCCTACAAGAACTTCCGTCTGAGCGGCGCCTTCGACGTGAAAGTGGGTGCCGACCTCTTCTCCATGTCCATGCGCTCGGCCTACCTGACCGGCCGTGCCGCCGAGACGCTGGCCGGCCGTGCCGAGTGGTATGCTTCCGAGGAAGCCCGCAAGGCGGCCAACATGAGCCAGGACGAGTGGATTGCCGCAGGAAAGGCCAACGGTTTGGTTGTTGAGGGTGTCATCGCCAACGAAGACGGTTCCTTCACCCCCAATACCCGGCCTGTGAATCCGGAGAGCTACTGGAAAGCCATGGGCGAGACCGCCCCGTCCCGTTTCATCTTCGACAATTCCTACATCAAGTGTCGTGAGCTTACCCTGAGCTACACCTTCCCTGAGAAAATGCTGGGCAAGGCCGTCAAGGGTCTCAGCGTGTCCTTCGTTGCCCGCAACCCCTTCATTATCTGGAAGAACATCCCCAATATCGACCCGGATTCCGGTTACAACACCTCAGGCCTGGGCCTTGAGTACGGTTCCCTGCCTTCCCGCAGGAGCTTCGGTTTCAATGTTAACGTGAAATTCTAAGCCTTATGAAAAAGTTATTCGCAATTATACCTGCTCTGGCCTTGCTGCTGGGCGTTTCCGCCTGCTCCGACGCTTATCTGGAGGATTTGAACACCGATAAGTCCAAGGCCACCACCATGGACGCCAACGCGCTCCTGACCAATGCGCTGCTGCAGCCCTACGGCGACTTCGGCCTCATGGACACATACCGCAGCTATATCACCGGATTTACGCAGCACATGGCGGGCGGCTGGAACGTGACCAACTATGCCGGTTCCGTCCATGCCAACAACGACCAGATGCGTCTGGTGTGGGACCAGTTCTACCAGGTGGGCATCAAGAACCTGGTGGACGGGATTGCCAACTCGGCTTCCCAGCCCAATCTGAACGCCGTGCTGCGCATCCACTTTGTGTACATGATTTCCATTCTTACCGATATCTACGGAGACGTTCCCTGCTCCGAGGCCGGCAAGGGCTATACGAATGGCATCTACATGCCCAAGTATGACAGCCAGAAGGACATCTACGATTTCTTCTTCACCGAGCTGGCCGCCTGCGCGGAGCAACTGGGCGCCGGCACCGACGTGGTTACCGGCGACGTTACCGCCTTCGACGGCAACGTGACCCAGTGGAAGAAGTATGCCAACTCCCTGCGCATGCGCTTTGCCATGCGTATCTCCAACGTGGACCCGGACAAGGCCAAGGCTGAATTCGAAGCCGCCCTGGCCGCCAACGGCGGCTACATCGACACGGCTGCCGACGATGCCTATGTGCGGTATATCAACGGACCGTTCACCCTGTACGACGGCTCCCGCGACCTGGACTATCGCGTGAATGCCTTTGGCGAAATCCTTTACGGGCAGGATCCCGAGTCTCCTTCCTTTATCTGCGCCACGCTGTTCAACCAGCTCAAAAACAGCAATGACCCCCGTCTGTACCGTATCGTCCGCCACTATATCAACACCAAGCGCAACGATATGACGCCGGAGGGCAATGTGGACGTGACCGATGAGGTCCGCGCCTGGGAAGACGGCGTAGGCGGCGGCTCGCATCCCTGTAACCCCGGTGCCGCCTGGTACAACAACTGGGTGAGTGCCCCGGCCAACAGCGAGATTCCTACGCTGGCCGCCCTGGTGGCCCAGGACCCCGCTGCCGGTTATGATCAGAACAACTATCCGGCCCGCATGATCCGTCCTTTCCTGTCCGTGGAATTCGAGCGCCCGGACCGTCCCGGCATCCTGCTTACCAGCGCCGAGGTGGAATTCCTCCTGGCCGAAGCCAAGTTGAAGGGCTGGAACGTGACCGGCACCGCTGAAGAGCATTTCCAGGCCGGCGTCACGGCTTCCATGGAACTGCTCAACAAGCACTATCTCCCGGAAACGCAGAAGATTTCCAATGCGGAGATTTCTGCCTTTGAGACTGCCCTTTTGGCCAATCCGGTGGATGTGGAGGCCATTAACACCCAGGCCTGGATTCTGCATCTGACCAATCCTTCCGAAGCATGGGCCAACCTGCGCCGCAGCGACTATCCCGTGCTGATGGACCGCACCAGGCTGGAGACGTTTGGCGACTGGACCTACGACGACGACAATCTTCAGACACCCACCCGCCTGAAGTATCCCAACGACGAGGCCAAGTACAATGCCGTGAACTACCAGGCTGCCCTGGACAAGCTCGCGGGCGGAAAGGATGACTGGCATGCCCGCCTGTGGTGGGATACCGCCGACATTCATGTTCAATAATGCAAACGGATAGAATCATGAAAAAGTTACTCGACATATTTACTGCAGCGGCGCTGGCCGCCCTGCTTCTGAACGCCTGCCAAAGCAAGGAGCCGTTCCCGACAGCCGGAGGCGACGACGCGCCCCGTATCCTGAATACGGACATCCCGGAAGGAAAGGGCGGAGAACCGGCCCAGCTGATGAGCATAAGCCGTACCACCCCGTTCACTTTTTCCGTCATTGTTACCCCGGCCAAATATACCACAGTTACCTGGAATATTGACGGAGAAGACGTGTTTGAGGGTCTGAAGATAGACATGCCCCTGCCTGCCGGTGTCCATTGGGTGAAGCTCACGGCCAAGACGGCCAAGGGGCTGTCCACTACCCGCGACTTTACCGTGGCGGTGTCACCCCTTGACGGAGACCCGGTGACTGCCGAGGCACAGGTCCTGGCCGCTCCTGGACAGAATGCTACTATCAGCGGAAGCAACATGGATGCAGTGAAAAAGGTTTTCCTGGACAATACGGAAGTGGAAATTGTGGCTTCCGATGCCAACAGCCTTACCATCAAGCTCCCGGTCAGCCTGGAAGCCGGTGTCTATTCCGTGTATTTTGAAAACGCTGCGGAAGAAACCCTGGCGGCCGTTTACAAGTCCGGTGACAACTACCAGACCTTCACCATTGGCGCCAGCGCGGATCCGCTGGTTTCCGCGGCCCTGATTTCCGCCAAACCTGCGGGGAATGTTACCCTTGAGGGCATCAACCTGGACAAAGTGCAGTCGCTTACCGTCGGAGGCCAGAACGCCCCCATCGTGAGCCAGTCCTATAGCCAGCTGGTGTTCACCTGCCCGGATTTGGCGAAGGGTGAGTACGAGATAAGCGGCGTGGACAACAGCGGCAAGGCCGTCAGCTTTGCCGGAGCGGAATCCGGCTTGGTGAAGGTGACCAGGGAGGTGGTTCTCTGGGAGGGCTCCCACGTGGTGACCTGGGGGACTCCGTTTAACGCTCTCAAGGACCAGTTCGCCTCGCTGGTAAGCGCGGGGACCATTGTCCGCGGCTATGTGAACGGCAATGGCCAGGGCTGCCTGGCCACCTCCTGGTGGAACAATATCTACACGGGAGAAAGTGACCCCAACCGTGGTGACCAGGTTATCAATGGCGAGATGGTCCTAGAGTACACCCTCACGGAGAAGTCCATTGAGCTGATGAATACACAGGACGGTCTCCTGTTTGTGGGCGACGGCTATACCCTCACCAAAGTGACCAAGGAGGAGTAAAATGAAAAAGCTGTTTATAGGGATTCTGCTGGCCGGTCTGGTGACCTGCCAGGCAGGACCCGCCCAGGGCCAGAGTCCGGCCGCCCAATGGACCACTGCCCGCCAGTGGAACAAAGGTGTGGTGGGATGGAACCTGGGCAACCAGCTGGAATGCAGCGCCCCCGGACAGGATGGGGAAACGCTTCTTATCGGTTGTCCGGAAGGCTCCCTGAAGGCGGAAACCGCCTGGGGAAATCCCGTGGTGACGGAAAAGACCATCCAGGCCGTGAAGGAGGCCGGGTTCAACGCCGTCCGTATCCCTGTCCGCTGGCAGTGCCACATTGTGAACGAGCAGGCCATGGTGGTGGACAAGGAATGGATAGCCCGCGTAAAGCAGGTGGTGGACTGGTGCCTCAAGTATGACCTGAAGGTAATCCTGAACACCCACCATGAGAAGTGGCTGGAAAGCCGCCCTACTTATGCCTTCCAGGAAGAGAACTGCCGGAAACTGTCCCTGCTGTGGCTGCAGATTGCCACGGAGTTCGAGGGCTATGACGCCCGCCTGGCCTTTGCCGGGACCAACGAGGTGCACATCCGGGACAACTGGGGCGCCCCCACGGCCGAGAACCTGGACGTGCAGAATGCATACAACCAGGTGTTCGTGGACATGGTCCGTTCCACCGGCGGCAACAATGCCCGCCGCCACCTCATTGTGCAAACCTATGTGTGCAACCCCGAATTTGGCCTGGACGGCAAGTTTGTCGTCCCGCAGGACAGTCCCCGCAACGGGAACCGTTTTATGAGCGTGGAATTCCATTTTTACGACCCGTGGGATTACTGCGGCGAGGGAACGGCGGACAGCTGGAACGACGTGGCCCGGCTCACGGGCCTGTTTGACCGGGCCGCCGCCCAGTGGAGCACCCTGGGCCTGGGTGTGGTCATTGGGGAGTGGGGCGTGACCGACCACGGGAAGAACCTGGACGCGGTGCGCGCCAATACAAGGGTCTATTGCAGGACCTACGTCTCCGAGGCGCTCAAACGGGGCTTCTCGTCCTTCGTATGGGACAATAACTCGTTTGGCGTCGGGGCCGACAAGTTTGGAATCTTCAACCGTTTCAAGGGCATGAAGCTGCAGGCCTCCTGGGTGATGCAGGGTATCCTTGAGGCAAAAAACGCTGAATAAGATGGTAAAAAAGAGTATTTATATGTTACTGACGGTATTGACCGCCTGCACGCCCCGCTTGGGAAAAGCGCCGGTGGAAAAGGTGGTGAAGAACATGACTCTGGAAGAGAAAGTGCGTACCGTGGTGGGAACCTTCACCGATGTGGCAACACCGCCGCCCGTGGCGCCTGGCGTGAACAACCGGGCCGACTATCCGGGTTCCGGCGAGGCAACCGCCATTTCCCGCAACCAGGTGCCCGGTGCTGCCGGTGACGGCTATCCTGTGGAACGCCTGGGTATTCCCGCCATTGTTTATGCCGATGGCCCTGCGGGCCTGCGTATCGACCCCCGTCGGGAAGGGGAGGAGGCCACCTACTTCTGCACGGCTTTTCCCAGCGCCTCGCTGCTTTCGTCGGCCTGGGACCCCGCCGTGGTGGAAAAAGTGGGCGCGGCTATCGGCGACGAAGTGCTGCGTTATGGCGTAGATGTGCTCCTGGCGCCCGGTATGAACCTGCAGCGTAATCCGCTGACAGGCCGCAACTTCGAGTATTATAGCGAGGATCCGCTCCTGAGCGGTGAAACGGCCGCCGCCTATGTGCGTGGCGTTCAGTCGCAGGGGGTGGGCACTTCCGTCAAGCATTTCGCGGCCAACAACCAGGAACTGTACCGCAATGGCATCAACGAGATTATCTCCGAGCGGGCCCTGCGGGAACTGTACCTGCGCGGCTTCGAGATTGTGGTAAAGGAGGCGCAGCCCTGGACCGTGATGAGTTCCTACAACAAAATCAACGGAACGTATGCCTCCGAGAACAAATGGTTGCTTACGGACGTCCTCCGCGAGGACTGGGGCTATGATGGCTTTGTGATGACCGACTGGTTTGGGGCCGATGACCCTGTGCTCCAGATGGAAGCCGGCAACGACCTTCTCATGCCCGGTACGCCCAATCAGATAGACGAACTGCTGGAGGCTGTGAAAAGCGGGAGACTCTCCGAAGAAGTGCTGGACCGCAACGTGGCGCGCATTCTCCGCGTCATGGAGAAAACCCCGCGCGTGAAAGGGTATGCCTATAAGAACGACCCCGACCTGGCTTCCCATGCACTGGTGTCCCGGGAAGCGGCTGCGGAAGGGATGGTGCTGCTGCACAACAACGGCGCCCTGCCGCTTGCGGCTGGCAAGAAGGTGGCCCTTTTTGGCAATTACGCTTATGACACCCAGCCCGGCGGTTCCGGTTCCGGCTATGTGAACCGAGCCTATAAAGTGACGTTGGATCAGGGATTTGAGGCCGCCGGTTATACCTTGGATGCCGCTGTGGCCCAGGCTTACCGCCAGCATATCGCCACGGAAAAGGCAAAAATGCCTGCCGAGTATTTCTGGGTGGTGCCCACCGCCTCCGAGTATGCGGTGAGCGAGGAACAGATCAAGGCTTCTGCCGGAGCCGACTTGGCCGTTGTCACGCTGGGCCGCATGAGCGGGGAGGGCGGCGACCGCACTGAGACGGAAGGAGATTACTTCCTTTCCGCCCAGGAAAAGCATCTGGTGCAGGAAGTGGCCAATACCTTCCACCGGCAGGGGAAACCCGTCGTGGTGGTGCTCAATATCGGCGCTCCTGTAGCGCTGTCGGGCCTGGAACGTTTTGCCGATGCCATCTTGCTGGCCTGGCTGCCCGGTCAGGAAGCCGGTTATGCCATCTGTGACATCCTGAGTGGGGCTGTGAACCCGTCCGGCAAGCTGCCTGTAAGCCTGGCCGGCCGTTATGAGGATGTCCCTTCGGCACGGAATTTTGGCGTGTCGAAGGGAGAACTGAACACCGTGCGCTATGAGGAAGACCTGATGGTCGGGTACCGGCACTTCGTAACCAGCGGCAAGAAGGCGCAGTATCCCTTCGGCTTTGGCCTGAGCTATACCCGGTTTGCCTACAGCGACTTCCGCCTGGAAGGCAACCATCTGCTGGTGAAGGTGACCAATACGGGCGCTGTAGCCGGCCGCGAGGCGGTGCAGTTCTACGTGGAGAAGCCGGCCCTTACCGAAGGCCGTCCGGCCCGCGAACTCTGCGCATACAAGAAGACCGGCCTCCTGGCTCCCGGTGCGTCAGAAGAACTCTGCGTGTCGCTGGAAGGGGTGGTGAATCCCCTGGAACAATGGGCCGACGGCCGTTGGACCCTGGCCCGCGGAACCTACCGCTTCTGGGCGGCTGCATCCTCGGAAGATTTGCGTCTCAGTACGGAAACCGTTGTGGAGTAGTCCTCTTGTTTAACTTTTTTTGGCAAAACAAAAAATAGTTTCTATATTTGCAGTCCCGTTTTTAGCGGGACTGCAAATAATAAGTACTGGAGAGATGCTCGAGTGGCTTAAGAGGCACGCCTGGAAAGCGTGTATACTCCAAAAGGGTATCCCGAGTTCGAATCTCGGTCTCTCCGCCAGGTAAAAGATTGATTTTCAATCGGTTATCATACAAAAGAAGTCTTTTTGAGTGGTGTCAAACTACAAAAAAAGACTTCTTTTGGGCGTTTTAGGGGACATCTTTAATACAAACAGGCCATGCGGCCTGCATTTCTTGTACGGAGAGACAGGCTCTTGTACTTTGACCAGGTCGTAGACAATCTGGGACGGGATGAACCGGAACCGCAGCCATGAACCAGGAAGAGGAGTCATTACGCTTGTAACCCTTTCAAACATTTGCCAGGTGCGGTCATGGGTCCATGGCATGGGACGATGGCGTGTATGTGGCCCGATAGGTTGCTTGAAAGATTAAGCTGTATATGGGAAGGGCCTTGCACGGCCCCTAATGTCCTTCTTAGCGGAATCTCGTCCTTGTTTTGGGCCGATTTTAAGGACCAGCCCCCCATTTCGCCCTCCTCGTCCTTAAAATCGGGCTTATTCAAGGACGAGGGGGGCATTTCGGCAAAAAATTGTATCTTTGCGCGGCGAAGAAGAGAATGTAAAACTTTATGGAGGCGCAAGAGTTACTTCAGGACATAGTCTTTGTCATCCTTTACGGGTG
>CAMZCW010000021.1 GCA_947305045.1 uncultured Bacteroidales bacterium
ATTTTGTCGTCAATGACAAAACCCACGTCCCGCGAGAACACCTGGTTGCAATTGGGCACCGGTGCCGGACGGAATACGTCAACGTCGTATTTTTTCAGGATTTTCTCGAAGGCGGTCATCTCGCGGATGATGTCCTCCTCCGCCGGATACACGCCATGCAACACCGACTCATAGGATTTGCTGTCAAAGGTTTGCTCCAGCGAGGGCGTTTGTCCGGGTGAGTACGGCCAGCCCAGTACAACTGCTCTCAGCCGTCCCGTTTCCGATGTTATATGTAATTGCATAAAGTTATTTAGTCTTTATACCCCCCCCCGAATAGTGGCGAGTTCTGCATCCAACTGCTCATAGATGGAGTTGTTGCTCTTATATTCAGGAACAATGGTTTTCATTTTGCGCACGGTGGCCATGTCGTCGAACTGCTTGGCAATTTCTACCAGCTCATCAATATCCCTGGACACCTGGTCATAGTCATATTCGCGCACCTGGGCGATGCGGATTTTCTCGTGGAACGTAGGTTTGGTACCTTCCAGCTCATTGAGGACTTCCTCATAGAGTTTCTCCCCTTCCCGCAGCCCCGTGTACTTGATTTCCACATTCTTGGCACCGGACATGGCAATCATGCGCTTGGCCAGGTCTGCGATTTTGACCGGCTGGCCCATATCGAACACAAAGATTTCGCCGCCGGCACCCTTGGTTCCGGCCTCCAGCACCAGACGGCAGGCTTCCGGAATGAGCATGAAAAAGCGGACAATCCGTTCATCTGTTACCGTAACGGGACCTCCGCGCCGGATTTGCTCCCGGAAAAGCGGAATCACGGAACCGTTGGAGCCCAGGACGTTGCCGAAACGGGTGGTAACAAACTGCGTGCGTTCCGGACGCTTGCCGGTTTGTCCTTTGGACGCCTCCATGGCTTCCAGCTTGAGTTTGCGGTCCAGGCTCTGGACATAAATTTCGCAGATACGCTTGCTGCAGCCCATGACATTGGTGGGATTCACAGCCTTGTCCGTGGAAATCATCACAAATTTTTTGGCACCATACTTCACGCTCATATCGGCAATGATCTTTGTGCCGTAAATGTTGTTGATAACGGCCTCCGAGGGGTTGTCTTCCATCATGGGCACGTGCTTGTACGCGGCGGCGTGGAAGACGTAGTCCGGACGGAAGGAGCCGAACACGCTCTCCATGCGGGTGCGGCGGCTGATGCTGGTAACCACCACCTCCGCATCCACATCCGGGAATTCGCGGGCCATCATGAGGCGGACATCGTGCTGGGGCGTTTCCGCCTGGTCGATAAGCATCATTTTGGCGGGCTTGAACGCGGCCACCTGACGCACGATTTCCATGCCGATAGAGCCGGCGGAACCAGTGATAAGGATGCGCTTGCCCGTAAGGACTTCCTCTACGGATTTCATGTCCACGCGGATTTCCTGGCGGGGCAGCAGGTCCTCTACGCTCACTTCCTTGATTTGCACCTGCTCTTGCTTCTCCCCTTCTTCTCCCTGCAAGGTTCCATCCTTGATATTGGCCTCCTTGGCCATGGTGGACATGTAGATCTTTACGCCATTGGCGATGCAGACATCCTGAATTTTGGGATTGTGCTGGAATTCGCTGGTCCGGAGCGGACTTACCAGCATGGCCTGGATATGTTCCTTCCGGATAATGGCCTCCAGGTCATCGTCCTGGGAATAAACCTTTATATCCAGCAGCTTCATGTCCCGGATGCGATGCTCATGGCTGATGAAACCGCGGACATCGAAGCGGCGGGGCGTTTGCGAGCGCACCGCCTTGGCCAGCGCGACACCGCCGGTAATGGCACCGTAAATGAGGGCGCGCTGGGCCTGCCCGTTCTCATTGACACTGTCAAACACCAGTTTGACCAGAATGCGCATGGCCCACATGACAAACGTGGCCAGGGTAAAGGCAATGCACAAATCCAGGTAGGAAAAGGCCGAAAGCGCACTTACATGAAAGTAGTCCCAGAGCCAGCAGCAGCCCAGGGAAATGGACAGCGAAATGGCATTGGCATATACCAGTTTGAGAAGGTCCACAAAACTGGAGTAGCGCAGAACGCCGGAATAGGTTCTGAATACCCGGATGCCTATCCAGCTGATCAGGGAGTAAAACAGAGCCGAATACAGGAATGCACGTTTGCTCTCAAGGGCGATTTCCGTATTGTTGGTTATCCAGAATGTAAAACAACACGAGGCAAATACAATGACGGTATCTGCCAGCAAAACCACCCAATAGGGCAACACGTTTTTGCTGAAGTACCAGGATGAGACTTGCTTTATAATGTTCATAAACGCAACAACGCTATTTTAGGGGTTAACCATTGCAAAGATACACAATCTTTTCCAGCGGAGCAAACCATTTTTTTGCTTTCGGACAATCGGAAAAATATTTTGTATCTTTGCCTTGCAAAAAATTGAGAACCATGGAAATGCCATATAAATTGGTCCTGTTCGACCTGGACGGAACCCTGATTGACACCCTGGAAGATCTGGCAGAGGCGGTGAATTATTCCCTGCGCCTGCGCGGGTACCCGCTGCACCGCCTGGAGGAATACCGCCGGATGGTAGGGCACGGGGTGCGGAACCTGGTCACACAGGCCTTGCCGGAGGGAACGGACGAAGCCTCTGTGGATGCCGCCCTGGCCGATTTTAAAGCCTATTATACGGCCCACATTGACGTACATACGCGCCCCTATCCAGGGATGCAGGAACTGCTCCGGGACCTAAATGCCGCCGGTGTCCGGATGGCCGTAACCTCCAATAAGTTCCAGTCCGGGACAGAAAAGCTCATCCACGAATTCTTTCCGGAGATTCCTTTTGTGGCCATCCTCGGGAACCGGGAGGGCTATCCGCTCAAGCCGGACCCGGAGATTGTGGGTGAAGTACTGCGGGCTTCCGGGCTTCCCCGCGAGAGAGCCATCCTGGTGGGCGATTCCGGCACGGACATGAAAACGGCGGAGAACGGCGGCATTGCGGCCATTGCCGTAGGCTGGGGATATCGGCCCATGGAAGCCTCCGGAAAATACCGCTATGCCGGCAGTGTGACGGAGCTTCGCTCCTTGTTGTTCGGGTAAGCAGGTGTAACTAGGCCCACTGATTGATGCGGCGGTACTTCTCCCCCGCTTCCAGGAGTTTGTTGAAAAGTTCTACGCGGTCCGACCTCAACTCACCGGCATTCAGGAGTTTCTTGTTGTGCTTCCACCAGTTGTGCATGTCCCGCTCTTCCGGCGTGTACTTGGAGGGCTTCCGGTGATTCTTTTCCATGAAATCCCGGATTTCGATGTAACGGTTAATCCAAAGCTGATCCTGCGTCATTGTCTGATTACTTTATCCCAGGTTCTTTCAAAGACAAAACGGCACTTGCGCTGAACACGGCTGCCATCCACGTCCAGGGGGCCGCTGTCATATTCCATCACCAGGGTGTCATCCCTGAGCGAGCACACCCCCCAATACGCCTTCCCGTATTTGATTTTCCCCCTCCTGAGTTTTACGGAGGCCGACAGTTGGACGTGCTTCGTCAGGCCTTCCTGCAAGGGAGAGAAGCGGTCCGAATAGTACATGGTCATGGCTTTGTCGCTAGCCCTGAGATCCTTGCTGGAGAGGATGTAAAGAGACGAATGGTAGAGTTGCAGGCGGGCAAAATCATCATACTCATCTGTCTTCAGGTCATAAGAGGCCGTGGTCTTATTCCCGTCCGTGACAATGGTCCAGTCCTCATGGACCGCCTGCCAGGATCCCACAATGTCTGCGGGCGGAACATCCTTATAGCAGGATACCACCAGGCCAGCAGTAAGCAATATGCTTAAAATGCGTTTCATTTCAACCACTCATGTATTACTACAACAGGTTTTTCATCCGCCGATACATTCCCTGCTGTATGTTTTCAAGATTCCGTTCCTCGATAAGGTACTGATAGGCATTCTGTTGCACCTCATGGACAACGGGCTTGTCGCAGACAATCTGCTCTACCGCGAGCGTGAGCTGTTCCCTACTGTCCGCGACAAGTGCAATGTGCTTTTGAGCAAGCACCTGTATCGAGTTCACCGACATGGGGCCAATGGCCAACAAGGGTTTTCCGGTAGCTAAATAATCGATGATTTTGGTAGAGAATGACATTCCGGTCTCAAAGGCGGCCTTTTTGGAAAAGCCCTCCACATGAACCAGGACATCCGCTTCCGCCTGCACTTTTTTCACTTCCACTGCCCCAATGAATCCGTGAAATACAATCGGACTCACCTCCTGCATACTATGCCTGTCGCTCTCAGACAAAACAGTGGGTGAATAGATATCCAGGAAACAACGCTTACCGGAAAGGGCCCGTCCCAGCATCAACAGCGCACTGAGCCGTTCTCCTCCTACCCCACCCGTATAGACAAAATGGAGTTCCTCCTTCCCCTTTTCCAGTTTCCCGGGCGCACATACCTCTTCAGGGCGAACGCCTTTCCCTATCAGATAGCAGGGCTTCCCCAATTCCTTCTCATAAACAGCCTTCATATTCTGGGCAAAAACCTCCAAATAGGCTGCCCTATGCACGAGCGCGCGTATTTTTTTCCGTACCAAATGCCGATAAAAGTAAGCCGGCGACAAGCGGGGACAATAGGTCGGATACCGATAGACATCGTCGGTTATGTGTCCCACAACAGGGACTGAAAGCTTGTTTGCGACATAAAGCCCCATCTCGCACATGTACAAGGACGGGTAAATGGGCAAATAGAGAAGATCCGGCTTGACCTTATCAATAAACGCCTTTACGCTATTTTTCCATCGGAACGCATTCAGCTTCCAGATAAAGTCCCGCGCAAAGAACATCCACACATAGCGCTTCTTCTTCCCGACAGACTGAAATTCCCTCACCAGACTTTGCTCTTCACCGGTATTCTCCTGGGGAAGCTTGCGAAAACTTAACAGCGAAGACTCTGTTATTTGCAATGTGTCCTTTACTATATCGTTATGCACACTCCCGGATTGGCAGCATATACTGTATATCTCTACATCCTCCATCCCGCCAAACAGGTTGGAAAAAGTATTGCCAAAACTATTGGATATATTCCAGGGGGTACGGGATATAATGAGGAGTTTCATTGCAGCGCCCTTATTACTTTTGACGTCCCTGCAGATATTCCTCGTGCAGGTGGTAGTACTTTTTCATAAAAAGCACATATGCGGCCACAAGGACCAGCGCTACTGCCACCACGTACACCCAATGCCAGGCCACGGGAATCCAATAAATCATCACCAGGGAAATGGCCAGTTGCAGCAGCATATAAATGAGGCTCACGGTAACATGCGACATCCCCAATTCGTTGGCCATCAGTTGATAGGCATGTTTCCGGTGCGCCTGGCCCAGGTTTTCGTGCAGCATGAGCCGATGAAAAATGGTGCAGCAGCCATCTATGCCATATACCAGCAACAGCGCCAGCCAGGAGGCGTCATACGAACTCATGATCAGGCGTCCGATTGCATAAAGCAAAATAAAGGCGATGCCGATACTGCCCACGTCGCCGGCAAAACAGCGGGCCTTTCCCCTGGGCCGGAAATTAAACCAGCCAAAAACCAGCAAAGAGAGAGCCACCACCACAAGGAAAGACATCTCCACAAAACCCGTCTGCGAATTCAAGAGGAGCAAGGGTACCAGAACCGCCATCGCGTATCCGGCCGTGATGCCATTGATTCCATCCATGAAATTAATCACGTTTGTAGCCCCCACAAAAACGACCAGGGCAATCACGATAAGGGCGACCCGCCCATACCAAGCCAGTTCCGATGCCCCAGGAGCCATAAGCATCAAGCTCCAGAACATCAGCCCCATCGCAACAAACTGGACCACCAGCCTGACACGGTCCGGCAGCGATTTGATATCGTCCCAGAAACTGACACCGGCAATCATCGCCAGACCGACCAAAAACGGTAAATACTCCAGCACGAGCCCCCATTCTCCGAGCAATATCTGCCAAACATACCAGACGAACACGGCGATAGCAAAAATAACGCCACCACCCCGAATCACGATGGTCGAGTGCGAGCTCCGCTCATTGGGTTTATTGATAATATGATAATGATCGGCTATCTTGAAATACAGCAACTCAACCAACAAGAGGATAGCGCCGATAATAATATACGTATAAAGTGTCATTAACTCTACTCCATTTCATTCTCATGCAAAGATATGGATAATTTTTCAATTATTCATACGGCATCAGATGCTTCGGGGCTTAAGCAAATGCCCCCATGCTCCACGTAAGAAAGCATACAACATACTTTCGTCATAGACCAGCCGATGTTTCCACCGGTTTCCGACCCACCGGCGGTATTTCCATACAATGCGGGACAGTAAAAGCCCGGGCTGCTCGCCGGAGACGGCAGGAGAAAGAATTTCCGTCAATATCCGCTCCTTGAGACGCGTCTCTGCCTGAACCGGAGGGAAAATATCAGCTCCAAAACCCAGATCTTCTACACAGATTGCATTGACACAGTGGAAAAAATCCAGCAGATGGAAGTCTTTCAATTGCCCTTTCAACCAAATCCAATCTATCTCCCGGGCATAATGCTGCGCAAAGAACGCCCAATCGAGCACCTGCCGCACATTGATTTCCGATGAGGCGAAGTGATTGGCCAGGTGACGGACCAGGAACAGCGAATGGAGTTTGACCGAAGGGCAATACACCACCTCCCCCCCGACCATCATCGAATGGGAATCGTCCTGTCCCAACTCTTTAAGCACGGCTTCCAGGCGTCTGCCACCCCTGTGCGCATACACATTCACAAAATCGTAATGGTTCTCCACGGTGAAGCCCATGCATTCAAAGACCGTATGGTGATGATGGGACCCGTCAATCGTAAATTGCAGGATGTTCTTGTTCCTGGCCACCTCAAGCAGGGCCTCATCCGCCTCTTTCTGCCGGCCAAAAAGCCAAATGTCAATATCCCCACAGAGCCGGTGCTTGGGATTCGGCCAGTTCAGGGAACAGACATACCCCTTCAGGACCATCATCTTGAAACCATGTACATGGTAAAAACCAGCCAAAGCTCCAATGGTCCGCTCATATACCTCGTACCGGGTCTCATAGTTATTCAGGACCTCACCAATCCACGACAGTTTCATTTCCAAAGGCATAGATTCCATTAGGAGCGTGGCATCCGTATTCAGGGCATCGACAACAACGGCGTCCAGCTCCTGCCTGTGGGCAAGGGCTTTCAACGCACTCCAGTCGATGGGGGTGTTCTGCTTTTCTATCACCCCATGGCCAATTCCATGTCGGACCAGGGCAAGAAACAAGTCAGTGGTGGTTTCCGTCATACTATTTTCTGATTTGCATGGTGCGAAGGATGGTATCATTGACCTTCCTCACATCGAATACCTCGCAGGCCCGTTTGCGGCTCTCTTTGCCCATCCGCTCCACCAGGTCTGGCTGCCGGATGAGCGTCTTCATTTTCTGTACAATATCGCCGACATTTTTTACCTCGGCCAAAAATCCATTCACGCCATCTGCCACGGTCTCCCTGCAACCCGGCGCATCGGACGTAATGACGGCCCTGCCCATCGCCATGGCTTCCAGCACACTCTTGGGCGTTCCCTCATGATAGGATGGCAAGACATAAATACTGCACTGGCCGATAAAAGGACGCACATCCTGCTGTTCGCCAAAGTACTCCACGATGCCGGCATCCACCAGCGGCTGTAAAACCTCCGGTTTCAAGGAAGACGGATTTGAATCGTACGGCCCCACCAACAGGCAGCGAACCTGATTGCCATACTCCGATTTTATGATTCGACAAGCCTCGAGGTATTCGCCTACTCCTTTGTCCCGTATGAGGCGTCCAACATATAAGAACGTAGGGACGGAGGGCAACGCCACCGGAGAAAACTTCTCTATATTCACTCCCGAGCCATGAATCATGACAACTTTATCGGCCTTGAGCAATCCCTCGTCAAGCATCACCTGCTTGTCATCATGATTCTGGAAGAAAACTTTCTTGCTTTTTTGGAATGCCTGTTTATAGAGCGTTGACATCACCCCTCTCACGATCCGGTTTTTCAATCCTCTGCCCAGATACACGCTTCCCAGCCCGGCAATCATGGAATATACTTCCGTTATGCCCAGTTGATGGGCCGCCATGCAGCCATATGCGACGGTCTTGGCCTGAAAGACAAATATTTTGTCCGGCCGAACCTCTTTCAACAGCCGTTTGATATTCCGCAGCGTCTCCAGATCGGCCAGCGGATTCAAGCCATTGCGCGATATGGCAATCTGCTTATAAGTGATACCTATCTCTGCAAACCGGTCGCGCCATTCCGCTTCCGGCATCTGTCCTGTCGCAAATACCTCACAGCCTTCCGCCAGCATCTCCTTCATCAGGTCCATGCGGAACCAAAACAAAGAAGGCGTATGGCACGATAAAACTAAAACTCTCATTTCCTAAAATCCCGTATGCTTGTCTTTTGCTTAACTGTCTTACTGATATATCCTCCTTGGATGGAGGAGTTTTTGTTCATTCTTCCCTCGTCATAGTCCAGATAAAATGTCGATATAGATGCGCCCTCGCAGTATGTACCCACAACGGTTGTTCCGTTGGAATAATGCTGCAGATAAAGGCCCACCGGGGAATGCGAAAGATCGCAGCCCAGCACCATATTTCCGCTACCGCCCAGAACGATGCAGTTTCCCCGGCCCTCTTCAGGACGCTTGATGGCGAGCGCCTGCAGCTTTCCCGTGCGGTCATACTCCATTCCACATCTTGCGAAATGACAGAAGCGGATGGAATTGCAGTTGGCCTGATTATAGTCATCGCTAGGCATATGAATGCCATTATGGCGGATTTGCTGGATGTCCAGCTCTTCAAAAGTGGACCAGATCCACTCCTTTGTCTTATAAAAGCCGTAATTAAAACACGAGATGCCCAGACCCTTAAACTTCACATTAGAGATGACAGATGTCTGGGCCAGAAAACTGCCCGAATACGCTTTCCCAAAGCCCTCTTTCCCCATTACGCCGCTTGCGGAAAAATTCTCCATCTGGACATGCTGCAGGACAGTTTCGCCGGTATCGAACATATTGATATCGGGCGTAATCATCATAAGAACGCTGCTCGTATAATAGGTACACACGTCATTTTTACCCGGCAACTGAATTCTCCCGCCAAAACTATCCTTGTCATACGCTTTCTCACCCCGGATGGTTCGGAATGAGCGCAAGTGGATGGTATGGGTAAGGTAATACACCTTTCCATCCAATACAATGATTGTATTGTTCGGCTTCTTGTCAAGCAGGTACTGGATGATATAGGTCTCTGCCGTCGTCTTGTCATCAAACGCCGGGTTGATGGCTTTGATTTCTTTATCCGTCAAGAAAGGATAAACGTCTTTGACAGGCCTGATGGCCACGTCTCCGGATATGCCCCATTGCTTGAGCCGGTAGGTCCGGCCATCGTACAGCAAGTTGGCATAGAGCCCGTTTTTCAACTTGATGACGTCGCCTCCGTTCTGAACGCCGTCTTTCACGATCACGTAGTTTCCCCCGCCGCCGTCATTGCTCTTCCAATAGCCATCCGTCAGGGTGGTCATCCCCACCTTCAACGAAGTATCGGAAATCATTGCCGATACCGTGGCATACGCACGGATCTGGGCGCTTGACACCAGCGGCCATGCTATCGTCATAAAGACAACGAGAAGGCGAATCACTCTGTTCATATCTTTTTTCCTATAAGCTTGCCCATGGGAGAAAGGAGCAAGCCTTTTTCATATTTATTCATCCCAAACAGCAGCAAAAACACAATATAAGGTACAACCACCGCACAAACTTTTATCAGCCAGTATCCCCATGCTACCGGGAGCCGTGAAGACACCAGCCAGCCCAGCAGCGTGGCGGCAGCAAGTGCAGGAACAATCCCTTTCAACAATCCTTTGTAATAGTCCAAGATATTGATGCCTATCTTTTTCACAAAAATCACATTCATTAAAATGATATCCCCGAAAAAGAGGGATATAAACGTCCCCAGCGCGGCGCCGGTCAACGCCCTCCATTTGATTAAAAAGATGGACAGGCCGATATTCAGCACCACAATCAGCAGTTTGGCATAAGACTGTTCCTTGTGCGCGTTCATCGCCCACAGAATCTGTCCCCCCACCGATTCTGTCAGCACAAACAGATACACGGTCATCAGGAGAAAAGCGACAAACCAGGCATCCTGGTTCTCCTGCCCGGCCCACAGCACAATAAAGTCCTGGCCGCACACCAGAAAAGCGCCCCAGATTCCGGCCAATACAATGAAAATGATGCGTCCTATCCGCACCATCTCGGCGCACAACTCAAACGGCTTTGCCTTGGATTCCACCATGGCTACCAGGCCGGGCATCAGGACGCTGCAGAAAGCGCTGCCGATGGACTGGTAATACTGAACAATCTGCGTCCCTACGCTATAGATGCCCAGCAAGACCGCAGAAGAGGCAACCACCATCCCTATCAGGAATTGTCCCACACTCGCATTGAGCTGGGTTGCAATCATTTGGAGCAAGATCAGCGACGAGTAAGCCGCAATCTCTTTTATAAAAGACGATTCAATATTCCTGAAGACCGGCTTCAAGTGAATCTGCGCGGTTACATAATACATGAAGAACACGCGACAGAGAATGGTCGTCAGCAGCTGAGCATATACCAGTCCTATACTGCCCAGGCCCGCTTTTAAACAAAGGTAAAACAACGTCACACGCACCACAATCTGCAGGATGGACGCGCCCCGGGAAACCGTGAATTGCTCATACGCAATCAATGCATTGGCATGGGCAGCCGTTCCCAGGGTGACCGCGACATTCAGCGTGGTTGCCAGCAGCAACTGTTGTCCCAGGGCAATTTCTTCCGCAGTCAGGCCTTTCGCGAAAGCATAAGGAAATACCCCTATCAAAACAAGGCCGCCAACGAGCGAAAGAACCGCAACGGCCCCATAAAAAACCATGGCAATGCCCAGAAACTTCTGCGCCTTATCTTTCTCGTCGGTAACGCGGTACTTGGCCAGATAGCGGACAATCGCATTGCCCACACCCAGATCGAGCAGGAGCAAATACGCGGTGATGGCGACGGAAAGCTTATATACGCCATACTCGGCCTGGCCCAGGGTGCGAAGGATATACGGCGTCAGCAACAGTGTCGAAAGGACTTCGAACACCATCAATACATAGGAAAGTATGACCCCTTGCTGTCGTGCCGTCATGTTAAAAATAATTCATCGGCAGTTCCATGTACTGCCAGAAAAACTTATATTCTATATTATTGCCTAACAGTTTGTAACTCAATGCAAGCAACGACACCGCAAGAAACATATAGACAAGGATATAGCTCCTTTTTATATAAAACCGATGCTTCCCTATTTTATATATCCGGTGTTCCTCCTTCCGGAGATGCTTCTTGATAAAGAACGAGATGCCCACAGTCATGAACAGCGAGTAATACTGCACCACCCGCATCAGTGCCGCGCTGGAATAAGTAAGCGGAATAAACAGAAGGGCGAAATAGATGGCATTGTATATCAAAAGATACGCTTTATC
This sequence comes from uncultured Bacteroidales bacterium, assembly GCA_947305045.1. The sequence continues at coordinate 11,551 of CAMZCW010000021.1, forward strand.
TTCCTGGACGATACGTCTTTGAATCAGGAAGAGGAAAAAGCATATAGCCAGATAAAACAGCAGAAAACTGCCTGCACCGGATGTCTCTTCCTCCGCGTACATCAGGTAAACGTCGGTTCCGGACAAGAGGGCCAGCTCGGTCACATAGCGCGTACTGAAAACAATAAGGAGCGGCATCAGGGCCAGCGAAACCAGGAATACAATCTCCGGTTTCCTGTTGCGGGATAGAAAATAGAACGGCAGGAAAATCAAGGACGACCTGTGTATGGTAAAAGCAACCAGCATCAAGGCCAGATAGGGAAGCCATTTCTTTTCCCTGATGTATTTCACGGAGAAAAGGCAAAAAGCCGTTGCCAGAACCTGACGGCAGCCGGTAACCGAGAAAAATTCAAAAAAGAGTGCCAGATACAAAAATACAGCCAGAAAGATTTCCATCTTTGTGGAAGTATAATGGCCGACCACCGAAAAGAAGCCCCAAAAGAATACCCCGGCAATAAAGAGCAGAAAACACTGAAAATCAGGGATAAGGCTTGAAAAAGTCTTTTGGATGAAATAGTACCCGGGGTCCTTGCCTTCGTCATCGACATAAACCGTCAAAAAGTCCTGAATAATCTCCCGCCAGGTGGTGGAAAGCGAATCCACGAATTTCAGGCTGTACGCATAGGTATCCGGTCCCACGGCAACGTTCCGCAACCCGGATTGCAGGATGAGCAGCAACGCCGCCAGGTACATCATGTATTGCTTGGTTTGTCTTACGGATAACAGTTCCCTCCGTTCCAGTACATCAAGAACGAGATAGACCATGAATAAGACGACCAGTATTCCTATGCTTGACCACATATTACGCTGACAGTACAGTACTTAAATCACGTTCAAACTGGACGTCCAGGCGACGGAGGGTCGCTACGGGATCGGGCAGGGTTTCTTTCCCCGCACGTTGAATGGCCGCGGCAATCATCTGGGGGGTCTGCTCGTCATAATAACAAAGACAATGTCCCACGCCGGACTGCTCTACGGCCGGGATACGAATACTCACCACATGCAGTCCGTTAGCCAGATAAGTGAGCACTTTGGAAGGGAAGGAAGTGGCATTGAACGCCGCATCCGGATTCTGCGTGCAAAGGCCAATCTGGCATTTTTGCAGGAAAGAGGTGAAGGCCTCCCCCTTCAGCAGTCCCTCAAAAGTGACCGCCGCACCCGATTGGGCGTTCGTTTCTTCAATGGCCTTGATGAGGGCAGCCTTGTCAGCTTCTGTTCCGAACCCGCAGATGTGAAGATGATAGCCTTTAGGAAGATACGCCGCTGCTGCTACAGCAACAGCTCCGCCCTTATTCGGGTCAAAGGTCCCTGCATAAACTACATGGATGTCGTCATCTTCCCAGCGGACATGTCTTGATGGCTCGACGGTATAAATCCCATGTACCAGAACGTAAGGCTTTCCCTTGGCATTGAGCTTTTGATTGAGCAGATGGGTGGGAAAAATAAAGGAACAGCATCGGTCAATAAACTGATATTCAGCCCGGCAGGCTGCCTGTCCCATCGGAGACACGTCCTGATAGACTTCCTCAATCTCTCCTATATACTGACATTTTTTTATCCGCTGGAAAACAGAGAGCAACTTCGCATATCCCAAGGAATGATAAACGATGATTTTCTCGTTCCTTTTCACATGGAAGAGCAACCAGCAGAAAAAACACAACCATAAATAATAGCGTCCCAAAACACGGATTACTTTGGGGCCGCTGAACGAAGGGAACAGCCGGAGCGTGTTGGCTTCACCCAGAGGAAGGACCTGTCCCTTGCAGTAGTGCAGTTTTTTCCCTTCCGAGCAGCAGGCGGAGATAACATCCACTCCGTATCCGCTGCGGTTGAGTACACTCCAGACATAATTCAGTTTATTGCTTGCAGACGGGACAAATTTTCTCTCCACATCTGCATCCGGGAGGTCATAATAACAGATATACTTTATTCTATTCATACCTGCCCTCCCAATAAGCCTCCATGTTTTGGGGGCAACGATAATGTTCTAAAGCATATTGCCGGGCAGCCGCCTGGCGCGAAGGTTCACAAGCCTTTGGAAGGGCTTCAATCATGGCGCGGACATCATGCGGTTTCACCGCAATCCCATAGGGGCCGGCCGTTTCTCCGCAGGCCGTCGCATCGAATACAATCGGAACAGTGCCGCATGCCATGGCTTCGGCAATCACCTTGCCAAAAGTATCTTCCGCTGAAAAATGGATGTATGCCTCCGCCAGGGAATACAGGACGGATAGTTCCTGCGGGCTGGAAGTATAGGGAATCCGAACAATCGTGTCCGGAAAGATCCCCTTCTCGCTTCTTCCCACGATAATCAGTTTATAGCCCTGGGGCAAAAGCCCGGCAAACGCAATCGCATCTATGGTCTTTGAACGCGAAACTACCCATCCGCTTCCTACTGAAAGGACATAACGTGTGTCCGGGTCAAGATGATACTTTTCCATCACCTGCGCGATTGCTTCGCTGCCGGCAGGCTGGAAGATGTCTGTGTCTATCCAGTTATAGACCCGCGTTACCTCCGCCTTGGCAAACAGCGGAGACTGCTGCGCCAGGTTCTTTTCCCAATCCGACACTGCGATTACCCGCAGGGAGGCCAAAGAGCCATACCAACGCTTTCTATCCTCGAACATCTTGCGGCTCCGGTCAAAAAGCCAGCTCACGTTGTCCGCTTTCCGGGCGGGGCAATGGGAACAACGTACCTTCCACTTGTCACACTTCCGCGCCGTAAAATGCGTACACTTCCCCGTAAAAAACCAGCAGTCGTGAAGAATCATGACAACCGGGATACGCTCCCGGGAGAGGAAGCGGAACAACAAGGGAAGATGGATGTAATTGGCATGCAGGTTTCCCAGTTGCACAACATCCGGCTGAAATGCCTTTACCTCTTTCAGCAACTTCCGGGTAGCAAAATAGGAGAAATAGCCCTGCAGCCCCGTGAGACGGGACAGAAAAGCATGCACGGCATGGTCCAGCCTGTTTCCAATGACAATATCGCCACAGAGCGGTTTCCCGTCAGGTTCGGAGAATGCAATCCGGAAAGCTGCTCCCCGTTGGGTAAGCAGGGCCTTGAGATCGGTTGCCGTTTTCCCCGTACTGCCGGAACGGACTGTAGTGATATGAAGAATTTTCATGGATTATAATCTTCCGTCCACGATACTGCGGTCCAGCATACCCTTTACATCAAAAATAACATGCTTTTCCTTCATCAGGGCCGGGACATCCACTTCCCTGAACGACTGATGAGTCACCGCCACAATTGCGGCATCGAATTTCTGGTCCGGCAACGTGTTCACAATCCGGATACCGTACTCCTCCTGCACCTTGGCCGGATTGGCCCACGGGTCATAGACCAGGATGCTGAGATTGTATTCCTTCAAGGCCTTGTAGATGTCCACTACCTTGGTATTCCGTACATCCGGGCAGTTTTCCTTGAAGGTAAAGCCCAAAATGAGTATTTCCGCGCCCAGTACCTGGATGCCTTTCTTGAGCATCAATTTGAGCGTCTCCCCTGCCACGTACTCTCCCATGCTGTCGTTCAGGCGGCGGCCGGCGAGGATGATTTCCGGATGGTAACCGTGCTGTTGGGCGCACTGCGCCAGGTAGTACGGGTCCACGCCGATACAGTGACCACCCACAAGGCCTGGACGGAAAGGAAGAAAGTTCCATTTGGTGCCCGCAGCTTGCAACACATCGAGGGTATCGATTCCCATCCGGCTGAATATCTTGGAAAGCTCATTGACAAAAGCAATGTTCAAGTCCCGCTGGCTGTTCTCGATGACCTTGGCAGCCTCGGCCACTTTAATGGAAGGAGCCAGGTAGGTTCCGGCGGTAATAACCGAACTGTAAACAGAGTCGATATACTTGCCTGTCTCCGGCGTTGAGCCGGAAGTCACTTTCTTGATATGCTCCACGGTATGCTGCTTGTCGCCCGGATTAATCCGCTCGGGACTGTAACCAGCATAAAAATCCACATTCAGTTTGAGACCGCTTTCCCTTTCCACAACCGGGATGCATTCGTCCTCGGTGACACCCGGATAAACAGTGGATTCATACACCACCACGTCCCCTTTGCCGATTACTTTCCCTACCGTAGCGCTGGCACCAATGAGTGGGGTCAGGTCCGGGTTATGATGTATATCCACGGGCGTAGGGACGGCGACGACATAAAAGTTACATTCCCTGATGGCTTCAATATCACTGGTGCAAATGAAACCATGGTTCTGAATAGCATCCTGAAGGATATCATCCGCCACTTCCAGCGTGGCATCGTGTCCGGCCATCAGTGCATCACACCGCTTCCGGTTCATGTCGAAGCCAACCGTTGGATACTTGGTAGAAAACAAGCGCGCAAGCGGCAGCCCGACATACCCCAAACCGATGACACAAATCTTTGTTTCTTTCATTTTCAATCTTGTAATAATAAACCCGAACCGCTACAAATTGGCTTTATACCATTCAATAGCCTCTGCCAGACCTTTCGCAAAGTCATATTGCGGGTCATACCCCAGCATCTGTCTGGCCTTGCTGATGTCTGCGTTGCTGTGCTTGATATCACCCGCGCGCTCAGGGCCGAAGATGGGCTTGATGTCTTTCCCCAATGCCTTGGTCAAGTCATAATAAATATCGACCAGATACTCACGCCCGCCGTAAGCGATATTAAAAGCCTCTCCGCCGGCCTCCTCCGGAGCCAGGCATGCCTTGAGGTTGGCTTCAATCACATTCTCCACATAAGTAAAGTCACGGCTTTGCTCGCCATCGCCATGGATGGTGGGACGCTCGTTGTTAAGGAGCTGTCTGATGAATTTGGGAATGACGGCGGCGTAGGCCCCGTTGGGGTCTTGTCTTCTGCCAAACACATTGAAATAACGGAGGCCGATGGTTTTGAGTCCGTAATGACGACGGTATTGTTTGGCCCACTCTTCATCCGCCCGTTTGGTAAGCGCATAGGGACTAAGCAGGTTCCCTTCTATGCCCTCCCTCTTGGGCAATCGGGCTTCATCGCCATAAACAGAGCTGGAAGAAGCATAGACAAAGGTTTTCACTTTGTTCTGCCGCGCAGCTTCCATCATATTCACGGTTCCCTGTATATTGTTTGCGCAGTAGAACAGCGGCATCTCTATGCTACGGGGAACACTGCCCCAGGCGGCCTCGTTCAGCACGTAATCCACCCCCTCGCAAGCCTTCATACAGGTGGCAAAGTCCTTGATATCACCCTTGATAAATTCGTAGTCCGGATTCTCCTTGAACAGATCCACATTCGCCTGCTTTCCTGTACTCAAATCATCCAGACAACGGACACGAAAGCCCATTTTCAGAATTGCTTCGCATAGATTGGAGCCAATGAAACCGGCCCCTCCTGTTACCAAGAACAAGGTTTCCGGGGGAAACTGTAGCTCTTTGTAGGTCATTTTGATATGGTGTTACTACCTTTGTTCCTAAACATGCACAAAAACAAACCCCGTAACTTAGTTACGAGGGCGCCCGGCAACTACCTGAACGCCGGACAAAATTACTACTTTTTTTCCGATAATACAACTGAGCCCGGTCAGATAGAACTGGGCTTCAGCAGATGGTTCCAGACACCCCGCCAAAACGCAGCCGTACGGGTCTCATCGGCAAAACAGAGCGTTTGCTTCCATTCGTTGGACTTCCAGCGCCGATACTTATAAATGGCCCGCCCGAATAGATTCTCGGGAATATCCTTTTTACTCCGCTTTGCCAATATGTCCTCCAAAACACGCTCCTTCAAAGGAGCCTCTGTCCCGGACAAGGGGAAAAGTGCCGCCTCAAAGCCCAAATCCTCCACACAAATGGCATTGATGCAGTTGAAAAAGTCCTTCAAATAGAACTGCTCCAGCGTGGCTATCAGCCACTTCCAATCTATTTCACCGGCATGATTCTTTACAAAGAAAGCCCAGTCGATAACCTGCCTAAGAGGGCTTCCGACCGAAGCAAAATGATATGCCATGTGCAAAAGCAGGAACAACGCATTCAGGTTGGGACAGGGTAAATACACTTTTTCCCCGCACACATCGACAGAATAAGCATCGTCCCGGCCTAATTCCTTGAAAATGGCTTCCATGGCTGCGCCGTGCCCATGAGCATGCACATTCACAAAATCATAGTGATTCTCAACGGTAAAACCTTCCCATTCAAACACCGTATGGTGGTGATGGGAGTTGTCAACCTTCGACTTCGGCGCATGCTCTTTGAACCAGGCGCTCAGCTCTTTATCCGCCTCCTTCTGGCGGCCGAAGAGCCAGATGTCAATGTCTCCACAGGGCCGATGCTCCGGGACGGGCCAGTCCAGCGAGCAGGCGTAGCCTTTCAGGATCATCATCTTATATCCATGCCGATTGTACCATGCCGCCAAACTGCTTATCGCCTTTTCATACTGCCGATAGCGTTCCTGATAGGTTTGCAGGACCTCCCCCAGCCACCGGAAGCGCAGTTCCCGGGGAAGGGGGCGCGTCAGTTCCGTATGATTCAAGGCATTGAGGACCACGGCAGAAAGCCCCTGCCGTTTGGACAGGGCTTTCATGGCTTTCCAGTTTACATCCTCAGGAATGGCCAATGTATCTGTGGCAGCCGTTCCTATACCGGAACGGACCAGACACAGGAAAAAATCCCGGGCAGACGGTTTCAGAAACTCTACAGGCATGTGTGTCGGACTTTTGTGGGGACAAAGGTACGCATTTTTCGGGAAATGCTATGCGTTCAGCACATCCTCCGGCCCGGCAGGTTCGTACGCGCCGTCCTTGCATTCCAAAATAACCGTGCCGCTCTCCAGTGCACGCACCGTATGCCATTGGCCCACAGGGATATTCAGCGCTACAACGGAGCCGCCCGGAGCCAGCTCGACAGTCTCCACCAACTCCCCTGCCTCGGAATAAAACTCTTCCACCAGCCTTCCCCGGAGGCACACCACCGTCTCCGAGGACTTCCGGTGCCGATGGATGGGCAGCGGGCTTCCCGGCTCAATGGCGTTCAGCATCCGCTGACTCCCATCCGCCGCCGAATTTCTCAGGTCATAATTCATCCGCAGGCGCGGCGAGGCTTTCGCCTGAGCGGTTAAATCGTCAAGTAAAGTTTGTGTAATGTTCATTCATTCCAAATTTTAAGCACGAATGCCCGTGAGCAAACGTATTATCCCATTAACATATCCCAACTGAATACCCCGCGGGCCCAGGCCACAGCAACGACAACCGCTGCCAACAGCACCCAGAATAAAAGCCAGATGAGGCCGTAGAAAATACCCGTCCGGATGGTTCGGCCGATGCTTTTACGCCAGCTCAGCGCGAGCCATTGACGGTAATCCACCACGAGAATGACCGAGTAAATCATGATGCCTGCCGATGTTTGCTGCCCCCAAGTGAGGAGAACGGCAAAGAGCATGAAAAAGCAGAACTGGCAGAGGACATACGCCGCTGCCGCCGCCGATGCAGACCACCGGACCCTGTACTTCCTGAGGGCCAGGCCCATGGAGAACCACAGGAGGAAAAACTGTCCGAGGAACAGCGTAATGCCTTTGCTCCTCAGGGAGCCTTCTATGGCGGCGATGACGGCTTTGGGGCGCGAGTCTATCTCTTCCGGATGCTGGTCCAGATAAGGGAGATTTTTTACCTGCTTGATGAGGAGGAGGAAATCCTTGAATTCCTTGGTATCCGTCGCTCTGTCGAGGGCGGTGTCGGGTTCCCGGGCCTCCTCTGAGGTGTTTTCTGCGGCTTCCTCCGGGGATTCCCCGGGGGATTCTTGTAGTTCCACCGAGATGCCTTCGTCCTCTTGCGGCTTGGGTTCCAACGGTTGCAGGGCGGTCGATATCAACGAGAAGAAGGCGTAAAAGATGATGAGGGCCGTCAGGGGCGCCAGGTAATTGTCGTGCTTACCGTTGATATAGTCCCGAATCATGTAGCCCGGGCGGAGGAGGAGATGCACGAAGGTGCGTTTGGCATCGTCATTGAGGAACGGGATGCTGTCGAAGGCGCCTTTGTAAAAGGCCCCTCCCTCCCCTTGCCTGACGGCACGCTCCCGCTTCCAGGGATGGTACCCCAGTTTCTGCCATATCAGGAACGCCCGAAGGCGGGTTTGGAACGAGTGCTTCATAGGATGGAATTACCAGATATGGATGCGGTTTTCGGGGGCGATACCGGTTCCTTACGGCTCCAGGATTTGAGCGGCGGCGTTTTTGGTATCCACCTTCTCGATAATGCGTTCCAGCGTGCCGGCTTCGTTGAAGATAAATGTGCGCCGAAGGGTGCCCAGGACCGTTTTTCCGTACATCTTCTTCTCTCCCCAGGCGCCAAAGGCCTGGAGCATTTCCGTTGAGGTGTCCGACAGGAGGCGGAACGGCAGGCCGTGCTTAGCCCGGAAGCCCGTGTGGGACTTCACGCTGTCCTTGCTCACGCCCACTACGTTGTAGCCTTGCGCCGTGAGGGCCGCATAATTGTCCCGGAAGCTGCAGGCCTCCGCCGTGCACCCCGACGTGTTGTCCTTGGGGTAAAAGTAGATGATGGTTTTCTTCCCCGTTTTGACGAGGTCCTGCGAGGTAACCGTATTCCCATC
>CAMZCW010000022.1 GCA_947305045.1 uncultured Bacteroidales bacterium
AGCAGGGTAATTCCAATCCAGAACACCCACGCCAGTACCACTCTGATTTTCTTTAGCATAAATCCTACTATTGTGTCTATGCAAACATACAAATTTTTGCTCCAAAAAATAGACAAATTCCGATAAAATGTTGTGTTGTTCAATAAAATTGGTAACTTTGTATGGCTGAGTGCTCGAGAAGTGTCTCAGTTACATACAATTTGACGTTACTTACGTTTTGTGCTGCTACTATAGAACTTCGCAACTTCTTTACTCTCGGCAGTCTCAAGACAAAGGACGTCTGCGTCATACCTTTCTTTTCGGAGAGGATTCTTGGCGTGGGCAATCTTTTCTTGTGTTTTGCGAGAGTTGGCATGCGAAGGCCTTATAGTGCAGGACATGGGTTGGTAGATTCCTGCGCCTTTTTGTATGTTCTCGTATTCAAAAAAACAAAGCGACCTTTTGGGAATCGAGGCCAGAACAACATGCCAGATGCAAAAGATAAAGAGTGCATTAAGTTTGTTGCTGCTGTCTGTGCTGCTGATTTTTTCTTGCACAGCACCGATAGAAGATATTCCTGTCGGCAGCATTTCCTTAGATCATCCAAGCCTGGAATTACAGGAGGGTGAGACAGCCCAACTCAAAGCAACGGTCTTGCCCAAGGATGCCACGGATGCCCAAGTGACATGGTCGAGTTCTAATCCTGAGATTGCCTCAGTAGACAGGAACGGCTTGGTTACGGCGTTGACTCCGGGTTTTGTTACCATTACGGCTTCTGCCGGACAAAAAACGGCTACATGTCAAGTGCGGGTTTCCCAAAAGCAGGTGCCGGTAAGCAGTATCACATTGGACAAGTACAGTTTGGAGATGGTAGAAGGGGAAAGAACCAAGATTACGGCAACTGTACTGCCGCAAAATGCTACGAATGCCACGGTCACATGGTCCAGTTCGGACAGCAGTGCGGCGACGGTAGATGAAGAAGGGAATGTTGTAGCTGTAAAGGTGGGGTCGGCAACCATCACGGCAAAGGCCGGCGACAAGACGGCCAGCTGTACGGTTAAAGTTTCTTCCTCAACGATCCCGGTTAGCAGCATTAGCTTGAACACCTCTAAGTTGTCGCTGGTAGAAGGAGAGTCGGCAGTTCTGACTGCAACGGTTTTGCCGGCTAACGCTACTAATGCGTCGGTTACGTGGTCAAGCTCGCACCCGGAAATTGCTACGGTAAGCCAGGATGGGACAGTGACGGCTATAAAAGAGGGCAATGCAACCATTACGGCTAAGGCCGAAGACAAGACAGCCACTTGTTCCGTCAGCGTTTCTCCGGCAACTATTCCTGTCAGCAGCATCGGCTTGGATAAGAGTCGGCTTTCTTTGACGGAAGGGGAGACGTATCAGTTAACGGCAAGTGTATATCCTACCGATGCTACCAATAAAGAGGTAAGCTGGACTTCTTCAGATAAATCCATTGCTTCCGTAGATCAAGATGGAACCGTACATGCTCTCAAGGAAGGGACAGCGACCATTACGGCGAAAGCAGAAGATAAAACGGCCACCTGTATGGTAACCGTTTCCGCCAATGTCATTCCTGTGAGCAGTATCTCTTTGAATAAGGCAAATGTAACGGTGACAGAAGGGGAAAGTTTCCGTCTGGTAGCTACGGTCTTGCCTGAGAATGCTACAGATAAGACGGTGAGCTGGTCATCTTCTGATGAAAGTCTTGCGACTGTTGACCAAAGTGGATATGTGAGAGCACTTGCTGCCGGAGTGGTTTCCATTATGGCAAAGGCTGGAGACAAGACGGCTTCCTGTACGGTAACAATTAACAAGCTGCATGTTGACGTTAGTTCCATCACCCTTAATAAAACCACATTGTCTTTAGTGGAGGGAGATAGTGAAACGCTGGTGGCCACGGTGAAACCAGATAATGCCAGTAATAAAACGGTAACGTGGACTTCTTCTGATGACAGCATTGCTACTGTGAACGAGAACGGTAAAGTGACTGCTATCAAAGAGGGTTATGCAACTATTACGGCGAAAGCAGAAGATAAAACGGCAGAATGTCAGGTTACTGTTTCCAAGATGGAGATACCAGTCAGCAGTATAGTGCTGAATACAAATAATTTGGAAGTAGTTGAAGGGGAAAGTGTCCGTTTAATCGCTACCGTCAATCCTCCCAATGCGACCAATGCATCCATTACTTGGAGTAGTTCAAGTGACGTCGTTGCATCAGTTGATCAGCAGGGCTTGGTTACTGCCCTGAAGGAAGGGGTCGCAGTCATTACTGCACAAGCCGGAGATAAAACAGCAACCTGTAGGGTGACTGTGAGCAAGAACATTATTGCGGTTACGTCCATCACATTGAACAAAAGCACGCTGTCCCTGAAGGAGGGCGAGAGCGAGACGTTGGTTGCGACGGTGGGCCCTGACAATGCCACTGACAAGACGGTTACATGGAGCAGCTCAAATGCTTCCGTTGCCACAGTGGACCAGTCCGGGCGTGTGGCGGCCCTCAAGGAAGGCACTGCAACCATCACGGCCAAGGCCGGCGACAAGACCGCCACGTGTTCCGTGACGGTGAGCAAGAATGTCGTTGCCGTCACGTCCATCGCACTGAACAAGACGTCCTTGTCCTTGAAAGAGGGCGAGAGTGAAACGCTGGTTGCCACGGTAAGCCCCGACAACGCCACCGACAAGACGGTTACGTGGAGCAGTTCGAATACTTCCATTGCCACGGTTGACGCGTCCGGACGTGTAACGGCCATCAAGGAAGGGACGGCTACCATCACGGCCACGGCCGGTGACAAGTCCGCTACGTGTTCAGTGACGGTGAGCAAGAATGTCGTTGCCGTCACGTCCATCGCACTGAACAAGACGTCCTTGTCCTTGAAAGAGGGCGAGAGTGAAACGCTGGTTGCCACGGTAAGCCCCGACAACGCCACCGACAAGACGGTTACGTGGAGCAGTACGAACACTTCGGTTGCCACGGTTGACGCGTCCGGGCGAGTAACGGCCATCAAGGAAGGAACGGCAACCATCACAGCGAAGGCCGGTGACAAGTCCGCCACGTGCTCCGTGACGGTGAGCAAGAATGTCGTTGCCGTCACGTCCATCGCACTGAACAAAACGTCCTTGTCCCTGAAGGAGGGCGAAAGTGAAACGCTGGTTGCCACGGTAAGCCCCGACAACGCCACCGACAAGACGGTTACGTGGAGCAGTACGAACACTTCGGTTGCCACGGTTGACGCGTCCGGGCGAGTAACGGCCATCAAGGAAGGAACGGCAACCATCACAGCGAAGGCCGGTGACAAGTCCGCCACATGCGCGGTGACTGTGAAGAAAAAGGCCGACAGCGGTCAGAATGAAAATTTTGAATTTGAAGACTGGAATTAAAAATTAACAACCATATGAAAACCCATTATTTGTTTCTGACATTGGCAGCGACCCTCCTTCTGGGCAACTGCGCCAAGGAAGTGACTTCCGACAATTCCTCATCGGCCAAGCCTGAAGAGAACGGCCAAATGACCATTCGTGCTACGCTTGCCGACGGACAGGACACCAAAACCGTCCTCAATGGCGATGGCTCCGTATTCTGGCAACCGGGCGACCAGATTGCTGTGTTCTTCAACTCTGTCAAGGTGCCTTTCACGGCCTATAATAACGTGAATGCCGCCAGTGCCTTGTTTGTGGGTAACACCTTCATTACTACCGGCCACAATGAGAATTCCAATGGCGAGGTTGCTGGTGACTATTCTTATTGGGGATTGTATCCTTATCGTGATATGAAATACGCAGAGGTGGGGCATGATCCTAGACAGTTATTTAATCGCTATGATAAAAACTATGTATATTTTTGGAGATTAAGTAATTCCGATGCTTATCAGGAGGTGTATTACACATCTTATGATGAATCTGAAATGATTGATTTTGTCACCTCTCCTGGAACATGCAATGGTAATAAGATTTCTACGCGGCTATTTAACTGGCAACAGGGTGTCGCCAACACCTTCGATCGCGACTTGAACATTGCCGTGGCCAAGAGCAACGACTACAAAGAACTCTCCTTCTACAATGTGCTGGGTGGCGTGCGCTTCAGCGTAAATGCCGATAACATCACCCGTGTCACTTTCCGCGGCAACAACGGTGAAGCCCTCGCCGGTAACCTTGTAATAGGGATGAATGCTGAAGGCCGTCCGGAAGTGACGGAAATCCAGAATCCCGAGAAAACCATTACCGTTTCTCTTGCGGAAGACAAACCCTTCCAGCCGGGTGTTTGGTATTATGCACTTATGGCTCCCACACAGCTTACTCAAGGCTATACCATGGAACTGTACACTGCTACTGCCAAAGCTGTCAAGACCGTTTCCTCCCCGGTGGAGGTCAAGCGTTCTGTCTTTGGTTCCCTGGCATCAGTGGATAATGGATTGAGCTTCTCGGAGCCTGTGGTTTATCCAAAGAGCCTATGGTTAGCGCAATCTGGTGAGGGCAAGGATGTATATTGGCACGAGGACATCATCATGGAAGGCCATCAGGTGAAACTGACCCCCAAAGTAACCCCGTCCAATTGTACCTTCCCCGCAAGATTTGAGTCGTACAGACCCGATGTCGCATCTATTAACGAAGAGGGAATCCTTACGGCTCTACGCCCCGGGGAAACCGAATTCCTCTGTCTTGTGGACGATCAACATTATTCTTCGCGCGTAAAGGTTATTCCGGCCAATTCCTGCTTCTCGCTGTCTGTTCGTCCTGCATCAGAGGAATGGCAGTCTTCAATTTATGTGGCTGAGACGCTGTCGCTTGTTGCCATTCCCGACCCTGCCGACTGCCCCACGGCTCCCGTTTGGACCAGTTCCGATGAGAACGTCGCCACAGTGAACAGCGAGGGTGTCGTAACGGGCATTGCTCCCGGGAGCGTGACTATTACGGCCGATATTGCCGGTACCAGTGGTTCTTACTCCGTTTCGGTCCTCAGTTCTGATCAGGCCCGCCGTGTGGAAATCCAATATCCCGAAGATGTGGACCTACATGACCTCTATCCCGGTGTCCAAATTCAGATGACAGCTGTTATAGATCCCGAAACCTATACAGGCCCTGTTACTTGGACCTCTGAGAATACATCAGTGGCCGTTGTAGATGAGAAGGGCCTTGTTACCTGTGTCGGGGAAGGTGGCACGGAAATTCGTGTGACCGTGCAGGGGGCAAATGGCGAGGAAAGCGCTAGAGAGTGGATAAGGGTCGAGCCGTTCATCCTTGATGCGCTCAATTATTACAAAGACGGCCAGGAGGTTTCCCTGGAGGGTTATCTGGTGTATGCCTCCAATTTGACCGGCTTTGTGATTGGTGATGATGATGAATATACTTATAGGCGTACTTTTGCTCATGTATATCAGGGTGATAGCCCCGCTGTTGCCGTGCGTCCGGGTGACATTGTTAACGTGAAGGGGCTCAAGTCAACCTTCCATGGAGGAGTCGAGATTTCCGGTGAAGGACTTTCCGTGGAGGTCCTATCTTCCGGAAACGATGTCCCGGAGATTGATTATTACTCTATTTATAAGGGCTCTGACGATTGGAAAAAAGTAAGACCCATACGGGCAGAGGGTTATCTTCGCAGAATGAGCAGTACCATGTATATCTTGTATGAGGAACTCTGGACTCCTACTCCGTGGATCTACCTTGGCCATAATGATACAACCCCTGCAGCCTATGTCTACGAAAAAGTGAAGGTGAAGGGTTTCAGCCTGTTCCCGGCAACCGAAGGGAGTGACATCATCGACCTAGATAATATGATGATTTCCGAAATCAACTGCGAAGAGTACGAGTATCATGCGCCTACATCCGTAAAAGATGTACTTGAAAACGGCTTCAATGGAGAGACGTATCGTGTGAAAGGAACGGTGTCCTCCATTGCCAACACCAACTACGGCAACTTCTATATCAAGGACGACAGCACAGAAACGGCGCTATATATCTATGGCACTAAAGACTGGAGCGGGAGCTATCCCAGTGCTGTGGAAGGCGGCTGGGATTCGTATGGCATCGTTGTCGGCAGTGAGGTGGAAGTGTACGGAGAACGCACTACCTACGGAAGTACTATAGAACTTACAAATGTACGGATTGTAAGTGTCAAGAACTAAGGAAACAATAGAGTCTTATGAAAATAAAGCCAATTACCGGTCTGGGTTTGTTGCTGCTGTCATGCACCCAGGCAGGCGAGACGGGGACGGTCCGGGACGTCGCGGAACATGCAGTCATCCACGCTTCCTATGAACAGACCCCGGACAGTAAAACCGTTTTGCAGGATGACGGCGCCGTGTATTGGATGCCGGATGACGTCATCGGCGTGTTTTTCGGTGCGTATAATGTCCCTTTTTACAATATAGAGGAAAAGACGACCGCTACGGCCGATTTCATTGGCAATCCCACGCTGCTCACGGCCTATCAGGAAGGAGCGACGGAACCGTCGGGCGCTCATACTTACTACGGCATTTTCCCTGCCCATGCACCCGAAGAATCCGCTTATTATGGAACCGTACCTGCACGTGACAAAGACAGGCTCACCTTGTTCTTGCCTGCGGCGCAGCGTGGCAAAGCCGGGTCTTTTGAAAGGAATGTCAATATTGCCGTTGCCAAGTCCGCAGATTACCACCAACTCCGGTTTTTCAACCTGTGCGGGGGCGTGCGTTTCCGTCTGGAGGGTTCCGATATTGTCAAAGTCCTGTTTGAGGGAAATGACGGGGAAGCGCTCGCCGGCCTGGTAACGGCGCGGGTCGATGCAGAGGGAATCCCTACCCTGCAGGAAACGCTGGCCGCCGACAATGCCGTTTCCCTGTCCTTGGAAAACGGTGAGGCCTTTACGCCGGGTACATGGTATTACATGGTCATGCTTCCCACGGACCTGAAAAAGGGATATACCATGACCTTCCTGACGGAGGACGGTGCCAGGCAATTGGTGGAGAATTCCGCCATTTCCATCAAGCGGTCGGTATTCGGCTCGTTGGATAAGCCGGACAAGGACCTCCCGGACAGCAAGGTTCCGGTAGAGTCCGTAGAGCTGGATATCAAGGAGATAACATTAACGGTATTGGACGATGAGGTTAAGCTGACAGCCACCGTCAAGCCGGATAATGCCTATGACAAAACGGTTGTATGGAGTTCCAGCGACCCGACAGTGGTTGTGGTAAGCCAGGACGGTTATATTGCCGGCCTGAAGCCTGGTACGGCGGTCATTACCGCTACGGCCGGCAAACATCAGGCCACCTGTCAAGTGACCGTCGAGGAGGTGGTCATTGCCGTAGAAAACATTACCCTGAACCGGACAGACGTTTCCTTGAGGCAAGGAGCAAGCTATAAATTGAAAGCCGTCATATCGCCTTCTGATGCCACCTATGATGGGGTTAACTGGTCTTCTTCCGATGAACGTATCGCCACGGTCGACCAGACAGGCTTGGTATACGCAAAGGCGGAAGGCGCTGCCGTCATTTCGGTGGAAGCCGGAGGGAAAAAGGCCACCTGCCGTGTGACGGTTTCCAATACGCAGGGAGGCAGCCACGAAGGAACGGATACGGATCCATGGGAATAAAGGAGGAGTAAACAATGAAACGTAATATTTTATTATTCACAACGGTTCTTTGCGGAGCCTTGGTGTCCTGTCAGGTCAAGGAGACGGATACCCTGACTCCCGAATCGCCCGATTTTGTTTTTTATGCTTCACATGGCGATGTCGCTTCTTCCAAGACGGTTTTGCAGCAAGACGGCGCTATTTTATGGGGACCGGGAGATGCCATCCAAGTGTTTTGCGGACGGCAGGGAAGTGCCAAATTCGTTTCTTCCAACGAGGAAAATGCCGCCGAGGTGGAGTTCCACGGCTCTTTGGAGGGCATTCCTTATGTGCCGGACGATGAGTTCTGGGCAGTATATCCGTACCACGAAGGGGACACTTATGGCGGGGAGTATGTCACCGTGACTTTGCCGGCCGAACAAACTGCGGCAGAAGGCACATTTGACAAAGACCTCTTTATTTCCATAGCCCGCTCTTCAGACAACCATCTGCAGTTCTACAATGTCTGCGGCGGCATCAAGTTCTCTTTGGCACAATCGGGCGTAACGCGCGTGATATTCCAGGGCAACAATTATGAAGAGTTGGCCGGAGAGGCCCGGGTAAGCTTTGACATCAACGGGCGTCCTTCCATTACCAAGATAGACCATGGCGTGAGCAGGATTACGCTGACGCCTCCCGGCGGCGGCTATTTCAAACCCGGAAAAGATTATTATGTGGTTGCATTCCCTGCGGTGCTGGAAGAAGGGTATACCCTGTATATCCAGACCGAAACCCAGCGTGGTGTCCGTACAAGCAGCCAGCAAGTAGCGGTCAAGCGTGCGGTCTGGGGAGAACTGGAGCAGATGGACAAGACCGCTTCTTTCCATGACGCAATCCCGGAGAATCAGATTTGGTATACCACCAGAAATGGCGCCGTATTGAACAGGAGCGAGGGTTGGTCCGGGTATTTTGGTGAGGCGCAGCTGGTTTCCAACACCTATGAAGACGGGCAGGGGATTATGACCTTTGACCGGCCCTTGACAGTGATTGGGGATAATGCGTTTTATTATAATTCTTATCCTACTTCTCCTACGTCGTTCCGTTTACCGGATACCATCCGGGAAATCGGAGATCATGCATTTCGTGATAATACTTATTTGGCTTCTATTGACTTGCCGCATGAACTGATTAGTATTGGGAAGTGTGCATTCTCTCGGTGCTCCAGTCTTTCACAGATAAACTTGCCTCCTTTGGTAGAGTCAATAGGGGAGAGCTCTTTTGCTGATACAAAGTCGCTTGGGGCAATCAAACTTCCATCTAAGATTAAAATAATTCCGGATGACGCTTTCTTCCAATCGGGTATTAGCAGTGTGGAATTTCCTGACGGCTTGGAATCTATCGGCGGACAAGCTTTTTCCAGATGTGAAAACCTGTCCGGACTTTGTTTCCCGGAAGGGTTGACCATTATTGGAGAAGAGGCTTTTGAATACTGCGAAAGAATTGACAAAGAAATTGTTTTGCCAAATTCTTTGTTGCGGCTTGAATATAGCGCCTTCGCGTCTACGTCTCTTCAGGCAATTCATTTTCCGGACAATCTGGAGCATCTTGGAGAGGGGGTATTTTCAGAGAGCGGCATTAAAAAGCTGACGTTGCCGCCGAAGATTACAGAAGTGCCCAAGTCTTTATGCTATAAATGCGGGTCATTGGAAGAAGTAATTCTACATCAGGATGTCACACATATTAGAGAATATGCTTTTGATGGTTGTGGCCGCCTGAAAGAAATTGCATTGCCTGAAGGGCTTGAATTTATTGCCGGCGTAGCGTTCAGTAGTACCGGATTGACGCAAGTTGTCATTCCAAATACGGTTACATATATTGGAGGTCACGCTTTCAACAATTGTGAAAAACTGGAGGCCATAAGCCTGAGTTCTGAGATAGAGTCCTTGGAGGAGGGCGTGCTTGGGAATTGCAAAATGCTTTCTTCCATTGTAATTCCAGACAAGGTGGTCACGGTTAACAAGAATGCTTTCTATGGTTGCACTTCTTTGTCGGATGTCCGGATTGGAAGTGGCGTTGTCGTTTTGGGCGCGAGTGCTTTTGCTAACTGTACAAAACTGGCTTCCATTACAATTCCCGACAATGTCGAGAAGCTGCAAAGTGAATGCTTCGCGTTTGCCGGCATAGAGGAGATTATACTTCATAAAGGACTCAAGTTCGAAAGCAGACTTTTTCGCGACTGCGAGAATCTCCACTCTGTTACATTACCAGAAGATTTGGTTGAGCTTCCTTCCGGCTGTTTTATGAGTTGCTCGTCGTTAAAGGAACTTACCTTGCCGGAAAACCTTACGACCATTTCCAGCCAGGTTTTTTGGGAATGCAAATCATTGGAGTCGCTGGATATTCCTAATTCGGTCACATCCATAGACAGCTACGTTTTTTATAATTGTATAAGTCTGAAGCAGATGATTATCCCGGAAGGAGTAGAGCAGGTTCCAATAAGCTTATTCGACGGCTGCGTCCGACTACAAGCGGTAGATTTGCCCTCTTCCATTAAACGGATAGGAAGCTGTGCCTTCCGCAATTGTAAATCACTGGAAACCGTTTCCATGAAAAAGGGCTCATGGCTCATTGACGAGACCATGAATATTGAATCATCGGCGTTTAATGGCTGTTTAAGTTTGACTTCCATTACCTTCCCGCAGGAAATACAGGATATCGGGGAGAGCGCCTTCGCTAATTGTTCCAGGCTCGCCAGTGTTCTTTTTCAGGGGAAAGTAGGCACCATTCAACGGTCGGCTTTCAAGTCATGTTCCGCGCTGGAATCCATTGAACTGCCCAATACGGTAACTTATATTGGGGGATATGCGTTCTCCGATTCCGGATTGCGTAACATGACGCTTCCTCCCAAGGTAAATACCGTAAGTGAATACTTGTTCTCCGGTTGCCAGCAGCTGGAACATGTGGTTGTTCCGGCAGAAGTCACCAAGATTGAACGGCAGGCGTTTGTGAACTGCATCGGTTTACAGGATATTACACTTTATCCGGCAACCCCTCCTTCTTTGGAGACCAGCGCATTCGCCAATACCAACAATTGCGCCCTGCTCGTTCCCGGAGCCTCTGTCGAGGCGTATAAGGGAGCGGACAAGTGGAGTGATTATGCTTCGCGCGTCCAAGCGATGACAGAATAAACACACAAAAGCCCCAAAGTCATTCTTGCAGGTCCGGTTCGACTTGATGGAAGCGTCCTTTCGCAAGTTATGTGAAGTTTCTTGATTTCAAAACAGCGTCTAACTTTTTTATTATGCGGTGTTTATTACGTACAATCGTATTTATTGTTTGTTGTCTTTTTATCCGGCATGCTTTCTTGTAAAGAGAGCAAATCGTTAGACAATGATGAGCCTGTCAAAAAAGCAGAACCTATAGCATTAATTCCAAGTGCCGCTTCTACCCTGCCATCGGCCTGGACCGGTATGGTCAAAATCGGCCCAAAATGCGCATCCCCTGCCACGCAAATGGACCCATAGCCACACTGTGGCTCTATATTTAGCCAACCAGGCGAAAAGTTAGCTTGTTTGGCTAATTTTAATTTTATATTTGGCCAAATGGCATCTTTTTGCTACCTTTGTGGCCGAAAATAAACACAAGGTATTATGATTGGCCGTAAAACTGAATTTGAGAAGCTGCAGGCAGCCATGGAGAAGGACAGAGCGCAAATTGTTGCGGTCTATGGCAGAAGAAGAGTGGGTAAAACATTTCTCGTCAACGAGTTCTTTGAGGGGAAGTTCGCCTTTAAGCACACGGCTGTATCTCCCGTGGACGATGCGACAAAAAAGAGAAAGAAGAACCTGATGAAGATTCAGCTTCAAGAATTCTTTTACTCCATGCGTTCCTATGGGCTTGGCAGCGGAGAAATTGTACCGGAGAGCTGGCAGGAGGCGTTTTACATGCTGGAGCGTCTGCTGGAAAAAAAGGACGATGGAAAACGCCTGGTGATTTTCATTGACGAACTTCCCTGGATGGACACGCCGAAAGCCAACTTCCTTCCGGCCTTTGAGCACTTCTGCAATGACTGGTGCCTTGCAAGAAAGAACTGCAAGCTGGTCGTGTGCGGAAGCGCCACCTCGTGGATTCTGGATAAACTGATCAATAATAAAGGCGGACTGTACGGAAGGGTAACGATGCCACTCTATCTTTCCCCCTTCACCCTGTATGAATGTAAAGAATTCTTTAGGACCGACGGAATCAAGCTTGACGAATACGATATTTGCAGGGCATACATGGCGTTTGGCGGTATTCCCTTCTATCTGGACCAGTTCCAAAAGGGCCTTTCACTGGCGCAGAATATAGATGCCATCCTATATGACGAAAATGCACCCCTTAAAGGCGAGTTTGACAGATTGTTCACCTCTCAATTTGCAAACTCCGAGGAACTCAAGCGAATTGTCGTCACGCTTGCCGGCAAAAGGATAGGTTTGACGCGCGAGGAGTTGCGGATAAAAGGCGGATTCTCGTCCGGCGGCACCCTTTCTGAAAATCTTTCCGCCCTGGAGAAAAGCAAACTTATCAGGCAGTATGTCCCCTTTGGAGAGTCTGCTGTAAAATATAAACTGACAGATCCTTTCTGCCAGTTCTATCTCAAGCATGTCAAGGGGAATGAAGATAATCCATCTTATTGGCAAACGCATGAGAAGTCTCCGTCAATCCTGTCCTGGATGGGACTGGCATTCGAAGATTTGTGCTGGAATCATGCAAGACAGGTAAAGCGTGCTTTGGGAATAGAGGGAGTTATCACTCAGGAATCCCCTTGGAACATTGTCTCTGAAAAGAAAAATGAAGGGCCTAGGATAGACCTCATCATCCATCGTGACGACCGCTTCATTTGCCTTTGCGAAATGAAATTCTCCCTCGGAGACTTTGAAGTGCAAAAGTCCTATAACCAGACACTCCTTGAGCGGATGAACAAAGTTCAGGAAATAATAGGGGACAAGAAAACCGTAATGTCCGTTCTGCTTACCACCTATGGACTTAAAAGGAACGAATACGCTTCCCGATTTGACAAAGTTGTCACGATGGAAGACCTTTTCCAAAAATGATAACGTATAAGCCGTTTGAGCCCTATGCCGGAACAAAATTTGGCGTGGGAGGCATTACATCCATCAAAGTTCAGCTGGCCAACACCGCCGATCCGGCCATCCCGGCCGAAACCGGCAAGATGTACCGCCTGGAACTCAGTTTCGAGTAACCTGCATTGCTATTATGGAGCAACCTCCCGGTTACAGATGCCGGGAGGTTTTTTATCCCCTGTGGATTTTGGGCCATTCTGCGGATACATGATTTTTTTTTCTTATATTTGCAAATTGAGTAAAACGAAGAACTATGTTACCTAAAGCCAAGGAAATTGTGGACGCCCAGTCTTTGAAGATGCAGGGCGCCGTGGACTTTCTGGAAGAAGACCTCAAGAATTACCGTGTGGGCAAAGCCTCTCCGGCCATCCTGAATCCCGTGATGGTGGACTATTACGGCACCGCCACGCCGGTGAGCCAGGTGGCTTCCATTACCACGCCGGATGCCAAAACCATCGCCATCCAGCCTTGGGAACGCTCCATGATTGCCAAAATCGAAAAGGCCATCCTGGACGCCAATGTAGGCCTCACCCCGTCCAACAACGGTGAAATCATCCGCTGCATGGTGCCGGCCCTCACCGAGGAACGCCGTAAGGAACTCATCAAAAAGGCCAAGGCCCAGGGTGAAACCACCAAGGTTACCATCCGCAACGCCCGCCGTGACGGAATAGACCTCCTCAAGAAAGCCCAGAAGAACGACGGCCTCTCCGAGGACGGAGAAAAGGAGGGCGAGGAAGAACTCCAGAAACTCACCGACAAGTGGGTGAAGAAGGTGGACGAGATCATTGCCGCCAAGGAGAAGGACATCCTCACCGTGTAATGGCTACACGCGTTGCCATACAAGGATACAAGGGCTGCTTCCATGAACAGGCAGCCCGTCTTTTTTATGCCTCTGTCATTCCGAGCGAAGCCGAGGAAGCTCTTGCCGTTGTAGAATGCGACACCTTTGAGGGCCTGTACACCGCCATGGAAGAAGGCCGTGCCGATGCCGCCGTCATGGCCATCGAAAATACGGTTTCGGGCGGCCTCCTGCACAATTTTGACCTGCTGCGCAAAAAAGGGCGCCGGGTAAAAGGGGAGGTGTACATCCGCATCGGCCAGCATCTCATGGCCCTGCCCGGACAGCGGCTGGAAGATATCCGCGAGGTGCGCACCCATTACATGGCCATCAACCAGACCCGCCCCTGGTTTGAGAAAAACGCCCCCTGGATCAAGCTCACGGAAAGCGAAGATACCGCCAAAAGCGCCGCGGAGCTGGCCGCCTCGGGGGAGAGGGGCATGGGCGCCGTAGCCTCGGAACTCGCTGCCAGGCTGTACGGACTGGAGGTCCTTGCCGCCGGTATCGAGACGCACAAGCAAAACTTCACGCGTTTCCTGATTCTGGACGATAACCTGGAAGTGCCGCAGGCGCAAATCGACAAGGCCCTGCTCTGCTTCACCCTGCCGCACAAGCCCGGCTCGCTGGCGCAAATCCTTACCATTCTCTCGTTCTACGAGATGAACCTCACCCGTATCCAGTCCCTGCCCATCCCGGGGCGCGAGTGGCAGTATTTCTTTTATATCGACATTAAATTTGCAGACTATCTGCGTTATACACAAGCCCTGGCCGCCGTGCGTCCGCTCATCGAGGACCTGGAGGTGCTGGGCGAATACAAAAGTGCCTTATGATCATTGCTCCCGCCAACAGAACCCTATCGGTAAAGGAATATTATTTTTCCCGAAAAAACCGGGAAATCGCCCAATTGAACCAGACCCGCGCATCACAGGGGCTGGACCCGGTGATTAACCTGGGCATCGGATCGCCGGACGGATCGCCTTCTCAGGCGGCCGTGGAGGCCCTTTGCACCTGCGCCCGTAAAGACGGTGTACATGGCTACCAGAGCTATACCGGCATTCCGGAACTCAGGCAGGCCATGGCCGATTGGTACCGGAAGTGGTACGGCGTCCAGCTGGACCCGGCATCGGAAATCCAGCCGCTTGCAGGTTCCAAGGAAGGCATCCTGCTGCTGTCGCTGGCGTTTCTCAATCCTGGTGACAAAGTGCTGGTCCCGGACCCGGGCTACCCCACGTACACATCGGCCACCCGCATGTGCGAGGCAGAACTGGTGAAATACAACCTCACGGAGGCCCATGGGTGGTATCCGGACTTTGCGGAACTGGAGGGGATGGACCTTTCCGGCGTCAAGCTCATGTGGGTGAACTACCCCAACATGCCCACCGGCGCCCCGGCCAGGCGGGAAGTGTTTGAAAAGCTGGTGGCCTTTGCCCGGAAGCACCGCATCCTCCTGGTGAACGACAATCCGTACTCCTTTGTGCTTAACGAGCCGCAGTCCATCCTGTCGGTGCCGGGTGCCCGGGAGTGCTGCCTGGAAATGAACTCCCTGTCCAAGAGCCACAACATGGCCGGCTGGCGTGTGGGTATGATCGCAGGTCAGGCCGATATCATCAAGGAGCTCCTCAAAGTGAAAACCCAAATGGACTCCGGCATGTTCCGCGGTATCCAGGAAGCGGCCGTGAAGGCTCTCCAGGCGGGTCCGGAGTGGTACGATACCCTCAATGCGGAGTATCGCCGCCGCCAGGTGGCAGCCCGACACATCATGGATACCCTGGGCTGCACCTATGACCCCGCCGCCGGTGGGCTCTATGTCTGGGGTCGGATTCCGGAGATGCCCAATCAAGTCGGGCATGACGGAAGCAATCAAGTCGGGCATGACGTCACACCCGGCTCCGACCGGGTGTCTCCTGCCCAGGCGCTTTCGGACCGCATCCTCTACGAGGCCGGCGTGTTCCTCACCCCGGGCTTCATCTTCGGGAAGAACGGCAGCAACTACCTTCGCATCTCCCTGTGCGCCAACGTGCCCACCTTGGAGCGCGCCCTGGAAAAGGTGTGTAAAATGCAACTATCTGACAAATAGACACTTACGAGAAATCGTCTATGCGATATTACATAGACGATTTTGCATAATTAATTAAAAATGAGCGACTTACATTTTACGGTGGGTGTTATCGGCCTGGGCCTGATCGGCGGGTCGATGGCCCTGGACCTCAAGCGCCGCGGCTTTGCCCGCGAGGTGCTGGGCGTGGAGCAGGACACCGTTGCGGCGGAGGCCGCCAAAACCATCGGCCTGGTAGATGAAGTGGTCTCTTATGAGGACTGCATCCGCAGGGCCGATATTATTGTGGTGGCCGTACCTGTTGGCACTGCCGTGAAAATGGTGCCGGACATTCTGGACCGCTTCGGGGAGATGCCCGGTCAGGCCGGGCCTGACGGGAACCAGGCCGGGCATAAGGTCATGGCCGACTCCGATCGGCCATCTGAGAAGATTGTCATTGACGTCTGTTCCACCAAAAGCCGGATTTGCCATGCAACGCAGTATCACCCGCGGCGGGGGCGGTTTGTGAGCACGCACCCCATGGCCGGCACAGAGTACTCCGGCCCCTGGGCCGCCCAGCCGGGCCTGTTCGACGGCCGCGCCTGCATCTTTGCCAACAGCGAGGAAAGCAGCCCCAAGGCCCTGAAGACCATTGAGCAGCTGTACGCGGTGCTCAACATGCGCCCCATCTACATGAACGCGGACCAGCACGACGTCCACACGGCCTATGTTTCCCATATTTCGCACGTGACCTCTTTCGCCCTGGCCCTCACGGTGCTGGACAAGGAAAAGGACGAGAAACACATCTTTGACCTGGCCTCCGGCGGCTTTTCTTCCACGGTGCGCCTGGCCAAATCCAATGCCGATATGTGGGTGCCCATCCTGAGCCAGAACCACGACAACATCCTCCACGTGATGGATACCTATATCGACAAAATGCAGCAGTTCCGCGACGCCATCGCCACCTATGACGAGGCCAAGATCCGGGAACTGATACAAGAAGCAAACAGAATAAAGAAGATTCTTCGCTAACGCTCAGAATGACAAGACTATGGCACACGAACTAGATATTATCCCGGGTTCGGAATGGGGCTTTTTCACCCTTCCGCGGCCCATGTGCATCGCCGGTCCCTGCAGTGCAGAGACCGAAGAACAGGTAATGGAGACGGCCAAAGGCCTCCACGCGTTTGGCATCCACGTATATCGGGCCGGCATTTGGAAGCCCCGTACCCATCCGGGCTCCTTTGAAGGCGTAGGCACCCCCGGCCTCAAATGGCTGAGGAAGGTGAAGGAAACCTACGGCATGAAAGTGTGCACGGAGGTGGCCACGGAAAAACACGTGCTGGAGTGCATCAAATACGGGGTGGACGTGATTTGGATCGGTGCCCGAACCAGCGCCAACCCCTTCCTCATGCAGGAGATTGCCGATGCCCTTTCCGGCACCGACATCCCCGTGCTGGTGAAAAATCCCGTGAATCCGGACCTGGACCTGTGGATTGGCGCCCTGGAGCGCCTGAACCGCGCCGGCATCCGGAAGCTGGGCGTCATTCACCGCGGCTTTTCCACATCGGCCCCTATCCCGTACCGCAACGACCCGGGCTGGAAGATAGCTATCGAACTGCGCACCCGCTATCCGCAGTTGGCGTTTTTTGCCGATCCGTCGCACATGGCGGGGGACCGGAAGTACCTCCTGGAACTCTCGCAGCGGGCCATGGACCTGGGCCTGGACGGCCTCATGGTGGAAAGCCACTGCACGCCGGACGCCGCCTGGAGCGACGCCAAACAGCAGCTCACGCCTGCCTCCCTGCAGAACTTGCTGGAAAGCCTGGTCATCCGCGACAATACCTCTGACAATGAGGCGTATAAGGAGGGCATCGACGCCCTGCGTACGCGTATCGACGTTATTGACGAGAACCTCCTCAAGCTCCTGAAGGACCGCATGGACGTGAGCCGCCGGATTGGCCAGTACAAGAAGGATCACAATGTTGCCATCCTGCAGGCGGGCCGATGGGAGCAGGTGCTCTCCGACATGCTGGAGCGGGGCGCCCAGCTGGGGCTCTCCGAGGCCTCTATCCGCGCCATCATGACCGCCATCCACGACGAAAGCGTGCGGGTGCAGAATGCAATTTTGGAATCGTAATTTGCTGAATATATGGACTTTGTAATCGATTTATCCATCCGCCTGCTGGCTGCGGCTGGCTTTGCGGCCCTGATCGGCTTCGAGCGGGAACTTCGTGCCAAGGGGGCCGGAATCCGCACGCACGTGCTGGTGGCACTGGGCTCGGCCCTGTTCATGATTCTTTCGCAATACGGCTTCGAGGGGGCCGACAAATTCGATGCCTCCCGTGTGGCCGCCGGCGTCGTGGGAGGCCTGGGCTTCCTCGGCGGCGGCATCATCATGAAAACCAAGAACCATGTGAGCGGCCTCACCACCGCCGCCGGCCTGTGGGTGACGGGTGCCGTCGGCATGGCCTGCGGCAGCGCCATGTATGTGCTCACGGCCGTGTGCGTGGTGCTCACGCTCGTGTGCCTGGAACTGCTCAATTTCTATTCCGTCAAGCTGGGCGACAAAGAGCTTACGGTCGTCTTCTCTTCCACGGACCAGCAAGCCCTGACCGATGCGCTTACGGCGCTGAAAAAGCAGACAAAGGCCTTCGCCCTGTCCACGTTCGGCGGCGCTTACAAGGCGGAGGTGACGCTCCGGGTTCGCAAGAAGCACTACCAAGTGGAGCTGCTCAGCCAATTGAATTCCTATCCGAACGTAAAACTTGAAAGTCTTGAATAATATGGAACGACAACTGAAAACCATCGGCATCCTTACTTCCGGCGGCGATGCCCCCGGCATGAACGCGGCCATCCGAGCCGTCACCCGTACCGCCCGTTTCCACGACATGAACGTGATTGGTGTCATGCGCGGCTACCAAGGCCTGATCGACAAGGAATTTGTGAAATTCACCTCGTCTTCCGTGTCCAACACCATCCAGCGCGGCGGTACCATTCTCAAAACGGCCCGCAGCAAGGAATTCATGACGGAGGAAGGCCGCAAGAAGGCCTATGAGAACATGGTGGAGGCGGGCATGGACGCCTTGGTGGTGATAGGTGGCAACGGCTCCCTGACCGGCGCGCAGCTCTTCGCCCGTGAGTACGACCTGCCCATCATCGGCCTGCCGGGGACCATCGACAACGACCTGTACGGGACGGACTCCACCATCGGCTACGACAGCGCCCTGAACACCATTGTGGAATGCGTGGACAAGATTCGCGACACCGCCAACAGCCACGACCGCATTTTCTTCGTTGAGGTGATGGGCCGTGACGCCGGTTTCCTGGCGCAGAACAGTGCCATCGCTTCCGGCGCGGAGGCGGCCATTATCCCGGAAAGCGCCACCAACGTGGACCAGCTGGCGGAATTCATCGAGCGCGGCAAGCGCAAGAGCAAGAACAGCGCCATTGTGCTGGTGAGCGAGGCCCAGAAGAACGGGGTAGGCGGGGCCATGTACTATGCCGAACGTATCAAGAAGGAATATCCGCAGTTCGATGCCCGCGTGACCATCCTGGGCCACCTGCAGCGCGGCGGCAAGCCCACGGCCTACGACCGCATCCTGGCTTCCCGCATGGGATACGCCGCCATCGACGCCCTGCTGGAAGGCCAGCGCAACGTGATGATCGGCCTCAAGGACGACGAGATTGTCTACGTCCCCATCTCCAAGGCCGTCAAGATGGACAAGCCCATCAATCAGGAACTTATTTCCGTTCTGAACGTATTGTCGATGTAAGCAGACGGCAGAAGGCCTCCTGCTCTTCCGGCGTAAGGAAGGCGGCTTCTACCGGAATGTAGAAGAGACGCTCGCGGATACTTTGGGGTACATTTTTGCAGTCCCGGAGCCGCTGGGCGTCTTTTTCTGTGGTAAACACGCAAGAAGTGGCGGAGGCCTTTACCGCGTCGGCGATGCGGCGGATATCGGCCCGGGTGTACGCATGGTGATCCGGGAACTGAAGGTGCTGGCCAATCTTATAAGTATCTGACAGATAGTTTCTTATGGGCGCGTCGTTGGCAATGCCGGTGAGCACGGTACACTGCTTGGCGTACAGATAATGGGCGTCCGCTTCAGGAAAAACGGGCAGGGGAGTGCCGTATTGCAGGGTGGTGAAGAAAAGGGTCTGCTCGCTTGAGAGCTTGAGGTTCTTCCGCCACTGCGCGCGTTCCTGCTCGGACAGTTCCGCCGGGCATTTGGTGACGATGACCACCTGTGCGGCTTGCAGGCGTTTCGGGAGGTCCCTGAGGTGGCCCCAGGGGAGGAGGCAGTCCTTGAAGACGGGACGGTTGTAGTCCACCAGCACAATGTTCAGCGTGGCGCGGAGGCGGCGGTACTGGAAGGCGTCGTCCAGGACGATGCAGGAG
>CAMZCW010000023.1 GCA_947305045.1 uncultured Bacteroidales bacterium
GTAACCTTTTGATCCGTAGTCAAATGCTCTATTCAATTGAGCTATGGAGCCAGTTTGGAGGGCCTTTAGGCCGCTTCCTTATTTTTCAGCAGCGTAGACTTTCTCGCGGATGCGGGCCTTTTTGCCGGTGAGGTCACGGAGGTAGAAGATACGTGCGCGACGCACTTTACCATATTTGTTAACCTCAATGCTCTCAATGAACGGGGACTGGAAAGGGAAAATTCTTTCTACACCCACGCCACTGGCGATTTTGCGGACGGTGAAAGTTTTGGTGAACGGGTCCATACCACTAATCTGAATCACGACACCGCGGAACTTCTGAAGTCTTTCCTTATCACCTTCCTTAATTCTGTAGGTAACGGTGATGGTATCACCGGCCTTGAACTCCGGATAGGAGGCTGCTTTCTCATTGTTGAAAGCCTGCTCTGCAATTTTAATCAAATCCATAATTTCTAAATCCTTTAAGCAACATTGCGGTTTGGCTCCTGACAAGAGGTTGCGTTTTGTTTTGGGACTGCAAAGGTACTAAATTTTTGCAAACCTCCAAAACTTTTCCGGAAAAATTTAGAAAATATTCTTCACCTTGTCAAAGGTGGCTTTGTCTTCCCGGGAAAGATCCGGCGTGAAACTGCTGCTGCTGCGCATTTGCTCCAGTGTTTCCTTTTCACTGCGGGAGAGTTTGTGGGGGACCCATACCAGGAATTTGACGTACAAATCCCCGGTGCCACGGCCGTATCCCTGCACGCTGGGAAGGCCCTTCCCGCGGAGTTTTACTACGGTGCCGGACTGGGTGCCGGGTTCAACTTTTACTTTATAACTGCCGTCCAGGCAGGGGATAGATACTTCACAGCCCAGCATGGCATCCATGACGGAAATGACCCGGGTGAAAAAGAGGTTGTTGCCGTCTCGCTGGAGTTGCGGATGCTGTACCTCGTTGATGACAACCAGCAGGTCTCCGTTGACACCGCCATGCGGTGCGGAGTGACCTTCTCCCTGAATGGTGAGCTGCATGCCGTTCTCTACTCCGGCAGGGATGTGCACCTTCACGGTTTCCCGGCGGCGCTCCAATCCGGTTCCGTTGCAACGGCGGCAAGGGTTGCTGATGATTTTTCCTTCCCCCTGACACTGCGGGCATACGCCAATGGTGTAGGTCAGGCCAAAGAGGCCACGTGCCTGTTGGCGTACACGGCCCTGGCCGTTACAGGTGGGGCAGGTTTTGATGTCCGAT
Source organism: uncultured Bacteroidales bacterium (assembly GCA_947305045.1). The sequence goes on from CAMZCW010000023.1 coordinate 1,229, forward strand.
GCGTTCTTGGCGCCTTTGCCGCCGCAGTCCGGGCAGGGGCGGGCGCGCTCCAGGGAAATCTCTTTGTCGCAGCCGGTGGCAATCTCTTCCAGCGTGAGCTTGACGCTGGTGCGGATGTCGCGTCCGCGGAGGGTGCGCGGCTGGCTTTCGCCGCCACCGAACCCGCCAAAGCCACTGCCGCCGAATCCGCCAAAGTCGAAGCCAAAACTGCCACCGAAGATGTTGCGCAGGAAGTCATTGATGTCCATGCCGCCAAAGTCGAACCCGCCGGCACCGCCACCCATCTGTTCTGCGGCAAAGCCAAACTTGTCATATTTGGCGCGTTTGTCAGGGTCGCTCAGGACGGAATAGGCCTCTGCCGCTTCTTTGAAGTTCTCTTCCGCGGTTTTTTTCTCTGCATCCGAGCCATTAACCCAACGGTCCGGATGCCATTTGAGGGCCAGTTTCCGGTAGGCCGATTTGATTTCGTCGGCCGAGGCGGTCTTGGCTACGCCCAAAACTTCATAGTAGTCTCTTTTGTTTGCCATAGCGTTATGCTCCTACAACCACTTTTGCATAGCGGAGAACTTTTCCACCCAGGGTGTAGCCGGTTTGAACCACGTCTATTACTTTGCCCTTGAGTTCCTCTGACGGGGCGGGGAAGGTGGTGACGGCCTCGTGGAGCTCTGTGTCAAAGTCTGCTCCTTTGGCCTCAATGCGTTCCAGGCCCTTGCCTTTCAGGTAAGCGGTTAACTTGTTGAAAATCATCTGGGTGCCTTCCTTTGCGGCCTCGCTGTCGGTGCTCTTCTCCAGATTGGCCAGGGCAATCTCGCAGTCGTCCAGGATGGGGAGGAGTCCCTTGATGGTGTCGGCCGAGGCGCTGCTCACCAAAGCCAGTTTTTCTTCTGCCGTTCGGCGGCGGAAGGTATCAAACTCTGCCATCAGGCGCAGGTAGTCGGCCTTGCTGTCATCGGCCTTTTTCCGGGCTTCTTCCGTGGCGGCCTTTGCCTCTTCCAATTGCTCGTTCAAGCCTTCTACGCGGGCTTCCAGGGCTGCCATTTTCTTTCCGTCAGTCCCTTCGCTGATATCTTTCTTCTTTTTCTCTGCCATAATGCATACTGATTTCCGCCGAGAGGTTTATCAAAATGCTTGCCAGTCTGTCTTCTTCTGCCAAACTGTCAGTATCTTCTTCACTGTCCCAATCGCTGTCCCAATTCTGTTTGGTGTACGGATCCAGTACGTCTGCCTTTTCCCAGTCCATTTTCCCTTGCTCCACCAGGGTGTTGACGCGATTGCTGTACCGCTTGCGCTCCTTGGGGCTCATGCCGTCCAGGAACTCCTCCAGAGTTTGGCCCCCCTTGGCGGCATTGCATTGCGGGCAGGAACACACCTTGTTCTCCATGCCGTTGCTTCCACCCCGACTCAGGGGCTCAATGTGATCTACTTCCATTTCTTCCAGTTTTACAGGGTGCCCGCAGTAGATGCAGTGTCCGGTTGCTTCTTCCCAAAGCAGTTGCCGGTTGGATTTCTGTCTTTTCATAATCTTGCTTTTTAAAGTTTTCGGCAAGATACGCCCCTTTCTGTCCATTCCCATATTTTGGCAAGCCTTGCCAGAATTTGGAGAATAGAGAAATAATGCTAAGAAGGGAGAGATAAAAAACAACCGGCCTTCCACTGTGGAAAACCGGCTGTTGAACCTTGTTGGCTGCAAAACTTATTTTTTGCGGCTCTTGTATCTCTGATAGAACATATCCACACGACCGGCGGTGTCCACCAGCTTCACCTTGCCCGTGTAGAACGGGTGGGAAGTGTTGGAAATTTCCAGCTTCACCAGCGGGTATTCTACGCCTTCCACAGTGAGGGTCTCCTTGGAAGGAGCGCAGCTGCGGGTGACGAAGACGGTGTCATTGGACATATCCTTGAAAGCTACAAGACGGTAGGTTTCGGGATGAATTCCTTTCTTCATTTTACGTAAAAACTTAAATTGTTAACAATTTTGGACCGCAAAGATAAGAAATCTTTTTGGATTTCCAAAATAATATGGGATTCTCTCGCTTCGCTCGGAATGACATGTCATACCGAGGCCCGGAGGGCCGAGCGTATCTCCTATTTCATCCTATACGGTTGATCGTCGTACAGCGTGTAGCGCTTGGCCTTGCGAATCCATTTTTGCTCTTCCAGCTTTACGTGTTCCTGCACCACATCAAAGCCAATCTCCTCCTTGAGGTAGGCCTCCAGTACGGGATCGGCCAGTTTGGTCCAGAACGCCGGCTCAAATTCGAAAGCGGAATAGTGCTCGCGGAACCAGCGCATCAGGTGCAGCGTATGCAGGAGGCTGTGGTACGGTTCCCCGGGCAGCAGCATAATCTGGAAGCCAAAGCAGCGCTCGCCCTCGTATCGGCCTGCAGCAGGCGTAAAGGAACAGGGCCGCAGCAGCGCACCTTGTGCCTGGGGAAGTTCCTCCGGCCGGAGGGGCTTCACAAAGGGCGCGCCTATGTATTCATAGGGCCTTGCCGTGCCAATCCCGGGCGTCAGGGTGGTGTTGTTCCACAGGCCGCCGCCGCTGTACAGGTAAGAACTGAACAGCCCCGGAATATCGCTTGCGGGCGCAATGGTCCAGGGCATGAGCTGCCGGTTGGCGTCCGTTGCCATGGCCGATATCACGTGGATGGGGAACTTGGCGCCAATCTCGCTGGCGTACAGGTTCACCAGCTCTCCCAGCGTGAGGCCGTGCCGATGCGCCACCTTGGGGACGTACATCTCTCCGGCGACCGCCGGAATGGAGCCTTCCACCACGCGGCCGGAGGGGTTGATGTGATCCACTATATATAAGGAAGGGGCGTCGTCGCCAAGGAGCTTGAGCATCTCCATGAGCTGCATCACGTCCTTGGTGTAGTTGAAGTACCGCACGCCTACATCCTGGATTTCCACCACAACGGCATCCAGCGCCTGTAGTTGGTCGCTATCAAAGACGATGTGGTTGGTGCCCGGCGTGAGCTCTGCCTCGCGCGGGTTGAACACCGTGACCAGGTTGCCCCGCTCGCGGAAGATGTCCCACATCCATCGGCCCCGGCCGGTATCCCAGCAGTTTTGCGTGCAAAAGCAGCCTACCTTGCCTTCCCGAAGGGCCTTGTCCAGCTGGTCCTGAAGGGGCGTTGTCCGGAAACTAAACATAGAAGAGATGCCCGGTCAAGCCGGGCATGACGTTAACCAATTATCTTTTTTGCTACGGCAATCACCTCATTGCCAAGGGCTTCCGCCGCTTCCATGGTGGAGGCTTCCGAGTAGATGCGGATGATGGGCTCCGTGTTGGACTTGCGCAGGTGCACCCAGGTCTTGTTGGCCTCGAAGTTAATCTTGACACCGTCAATGTCGTTGATGTTCTCCTTGGCGTAAATGCGCTTGAGTTCGCTCAGAATCTTGTCGATAAGGGCGCTGTCGCTGAGCTGGATCTTGTTCTTGGCGATGAAGTACTGCGGATACGTCTTTTTGAGTTCGCTCACCTTGAGGCCTTTATGGGCCAGGTTGCTTAGGAACAGGGCTACGCCTACCATGGCGTCGCGGCCGGCGTGGATGGCCGGGTAGATGACGCCGCCGTTGCCCTCGCCGCCAATCAAGGCGCCCACCTTGTGCATGAGGGTGGTCACGTTTACTTCACCCACGGCCGATGCATAGTACTTGCCGCCGTGCTTCTCCGTCACGTCCCGAAGGGCGCGCGTGGAGCTGAGATTGGATACCGTGGCGATAGGCTTGCCCTCTTTCTGGGCTATTTCGCAAAGATAATCGGCCACGGAAACCAGCGTATATTCTTCCACAAACGGCTCGCCGTCCTCGCAGATGAACGCCAGGCGGTCCACATCCGGGTCAACGGAAACGCCCAGGTCCGCCTTCTCCTTTTTGACCGTCTCGCAAAGCTCCACCAGGTTGGCGGGCAGCGGTTCCGGATTGTGTGCAAAGTCTCCGGTGGGGTTGCAGTTAAGGCCGATACACTTGACGCCCAGGCGTTTCAGGAGGCGCGGCATGATAATACCGCCCACCGAGTTGATGGCATCGACCACCACGGTGAAATGCGCTGCCTTGATGGCTTCCACATCTACGGCCGGGAGAGCCAGGACGGCATCCAGGTGCTGGTCCGTGAAATCTTCTTCCTCGATGGTGCCCAGCTGGTCCACCTCTGCAAAGTTGAAGTCCTCCTTCTCTGCCAGGTCCAGCACGGCCTGGCCTTCCACTGCGGTGAGGAATTCGCCTTTGTCGTTCAGGAGCTTAAGGGCGTTCCACTGGCGCGGGTTGTGGCTGGCGGTGAGGATGATGCCGCCGTCTGCCTTGGCAAACAGGACGGCCATTTCCGTGGTGGGGGTGGAGGCAAAACCGCATTTGACTACGTCTATTCCGCAGCCGATGAGGGTGCCCACTACCAACTGCTCAACCATATCGCCGGACATGCGGGCGTCTTTGCCTACAACAATTTTGTAGCGCTCACCGTTGGGCTGCGGTTTGCGCTGGGGGAGAGTAGCGGCGTAAGCGGCCGTGAATTTGACAATGTCAACAGGGGTCAAAGCGCCACCAGGGGCACCGCCGATGGTTCCGCGAATACCGGAAATGGATTTGATAAGAGTCATGTGGTCATTTGTTTAATCACACAAAGTTAGTAACTTTGCGCCCCAATTACAAATTATTATGCAAGGTTTTTGGACCATCATCATGCTCATCTTCTCGAACGTGTTCATGACGTTCGCCTGGTACGGCCATCTTAAACTGCAGGAAATGAAAATTTCCACGGGCTGGCCGCTCATCCTCATTATTTTGTTTTCCTGGGGCATTGCGTTCTTCGAGTACTGTCTCACGGTGCCGGCCAACCGGATTGGCTTCCAGGGCAACGGGGGACCGTTCAACCTGATGCAACTCAAAGTGATTCAGGAAGTGATTTCGCTCACCATTTTTACGGTGATAGTTACTTTTATGTTCAAGGGACAGCCGGTGCAATGGAATCACCTGGCAGCATTTTTCTGCATGATTATGGCTGTTTTCTTTGTCTTCCTCAAATAAAAATTTGCAGAATAAAAAAATTATTGTACCTTTGCATTCCCAACCGCTGGGTTCGTATAACGGTTAGTACTCGAGATTCTCAATCTCGCAATAGGAGTTCGATTCTCCTACCCAGTACCAAGACGTCAGGCTCTCAAGCCTGGCGTTTTTTTTACTCACATTTCAATTCTTTATCGAAACGATATAAATAAAATTATTTAAACTGTGAAAAATAGTTTTAAATATGTATATTTGCATCGATAGAGTTTAGTGTTAGCATCGTGATCAGGGCTTTTAACCGGTGTCAGGTCGTGGCATCCTGTGTATTGTGTGCACTCTCATTGTCGCTATGGGGGGGGGTACAACTATATGCGCAGGATGAGTCTAAAGGTATAGATCGCTGGTCTTTTGGTACCAACGCTGTCGAGTGGCTTTTCACGATCCCTAATTTTCGCGTTTCTTTCGATTTTTCCTCTTCCGAATACAATCATTTGGTGGGGCTAGTAGGCGTAAAATACAATTGGAATACTTGGCAAAATACTGATTCTTATTTTGTATTTAATGTTTTCGATATCCGGCCGGAGGTAAGGAGGTATTACAGGACTACTGCCATCGACACTACCGCCAAGAAATTTTCGACCGGAATTGCCCCATGGGGAAGAAACCAGAAAAAAAACCCTAGATTCTGGCGGGCATATTACTTAGGCGTTTATGCCAACTATACCCAGTATTCCATTAAACCTGGAAGTCAGGGACGGCAGGGAAATGCTTTCGGCCTCGGTCTTTCTTTCGGTTACGAAATACCCTTATATGCGTATAAGACTGGCGCTGTAGATTTGGATTTGGGTGTTTCTGCTGGCGTGTTGTACCATCGTGACCAGGCCTATGTCTTAATGCCGGAGAGTGCCTATTATCAGGCCTCCGATGCTAAACAAGTATTTCCCGTTCTTCCTATGATTACGGAATTACGGGCTGTATTTGCATGGCGACACAAGTCAGTTAGCCGCAAGTATCTGGAGGAGGATCCCGCAGATAAGCAGTTCATGCTTGCAAAGGCAGATATTGATGGTTGGATTGAGAAGTCCATGGTTGCTGATTTTGAGAAAGAACTAAAAGACCAGGGTGTGGATGTTTCTTCTTTCACAGATTCCTTGTATCGGGCGAAGTATTATGCTTATGTGGATCAAATGGAAGCGAGTAATATAATCAACATTGAGAATAACTCCCAAATTAATGATTCTCATAAACGAAAGCTTAAGAAATATCTTAAACGTCAGTCCCATCGTCTTCGTCTAAGTTACAATAAGAAATCTGCAGAGTTAAAGGCGGAGCGTCTTAAGAAAGAGAATGAGGCCAGGGCAAAGCAGCGGGAAGCCGATAAACTCGCTAGGGAGGCTGAAAAACGGGCTAAGGAAGAGCAGAAGAAATTGAAGCAGGCCAATGTGGAAAAAGTCAAGAAAGAAAAAAATGGACAGAATGCTGCCACCCGGGAGGAGGGGGAAATGGAATGAATAAGCGTATCGTGATAATCGTTTTGCTATTCATGCAGTTTGTAGTACCCTCTTGTGTAAAGGTTGAGGTCTCGCCCAGAAAAGATGGTGTAGAACTGCCGCTCCCCATTTTCACCTGGCCCAACACTGACGAGGAGGATATCCCTGCTAATATAGACATGTATTTTGCCAGGACAGTGAATACTTATCATTATTTCAAGCAGTATCCTTTGGATTTTCTGCACGCTCCTGCCGGGACAGAAGTCGATTTGGGCGAAGAAACCACAGGGGAGGCGGATGTCAATGACGGAGAAGAAGATTTAGAAAACGGTGACGAGGGGAATTCGGATGAAGGGGAAGAAGATGAAAACGTTTCTCCCAAAAATGTTATATATAGCGGAGACTATCATGTGGTTGCTTTTGCGACATCTTCTTCGGATAAGTATCAGATAAAAAATGCCAGCGAGTTTTTGTTTGATGTTGACCATAAAGAAGAATGGAGCGGGAAGGGCTTGACCGATTTGTATGCCGAGCTTCCTTTTATTGATGATAATGGGGAGGATGTGCTCATTACCGATCTGTTCGGATCTGGAGAAAATTCTAACATTAGGGTTGTTCCGGCATCAGACCATGCTTGGATAGGCGTTACACAAAAAGAATTTCAGTATGGCACATCTAATCCGCTGGAGTTGGAAATGTGGGATGTTTCACAGAAACTCACCATTACGTTGTCTCTTGTAAATAAGAGCCCCGATGTCGCCGTGGAGGGCGTTGCTGTTGCAGTGATTGGCGTTGCCTCCCAAATTTCTCTCCTGGACAGGACGATTTCGGCTTTGGACAGGACCTTGCCTTCGGATAATCAGGAAGGAACTAATTCGAACGTAGGTAGAATGGGCGTAGGGCGCATTCTTTTGAAACTTAACCAAGAGGGAGATGTGCAGCACGGAGAAGAATCCGACCGTTATACTTTTACAGGAGAGACTCGCACCTTGGGTATCATGGCCCCGGTCAATAACGAGGATTTGGTGGGATATGGTGTTCTTGAGGTGGCCGTCTTGATGACAGGCTCGGAAAAACCGACTAGAACGAGAATCAATTTGGGTTCTATTTTACAGGAAACCCCGTCCCTGTCTCAGGTCGATGTTACCGATACTTATCGCATTGTCCGTAACAGCAACAATGCTCCTATCAAATTGGAACTGAATTTAGCTCGTTTCAAGACAATCTATGTGGAGTCTTCTCAGAAGATTAATGAGGATTCGGCAGCCATGAATGAGTGGGTGCTGGAAACGGTAGATGGAATAGATAATGGTGAAATATCGATTATTCCGGAAGATCCTGAAGAGTGAACATGGTAAGGCGTATTGCATATAGCTACTCTATCATCCTGGGCATTTTGCTTGCAGGCTGCTCTAAATCGAGCTCTTTCGAAGGAGTGATAGATCGTTACGAAGATTCATCCACTCCATTATATGTAGAGGTCTCAGTGGGCGACCCTCATCAGGGTGTCAATGTGGAAGACACTAAATCTTTCGGTGCAGTAGATGAGTTGATTGATTTTAAAGACAAAAAAATAATGGTCTTTGCTTTCAGTACCCGTACGACCGCCAGTTATAAGGCTCAGCCTGCAAAAGACGACCCATCTCCAGATTGTTTGCTGGCCAAGATGGCGAATTTGAACGGTACAGATGGAAATGCCAAATGGGCCGATGGAAATAATGTCCCTTATCCTATGCTGGAGCACAGTTATTCTGCCTATCATTTCTTTGCCTCTTATATAGATGATGCCGCGGTCAGTGAAAGAGATATTAATCGTACGGATGATAATATAGTATATAATTTTACAATCAACGGTATGCAGGATTTGATGTCGTCCAAGGCCGAGGGCTCATACAGTTATGAAACTGCCCGTAAGGACATTCAGCCTGTTTTCAGAATGCAGCACCGTTTGGTAAAGTTTAGATTTCGACTGAAACCGGGCGTGACGCCGGGTCAAGAGAAGTTTATTCGTGCCGATGCTCTGTGTCTATATGCTCAAGAGAAGGTGTCCATGCCGGTTGCCTCACGGGATGGGAATCTGACACTCTCGTATGACGGGGATCCTGTGGGGCTGTTCCTTACCGGAGAAAAAGACGGGTTGAATATTATGGTTCAAACAGTTACTGACGAATCTCTTTTTTCGGAAGATAAGATTATCCTGATGGCAGACGACGAGATTGACTGTCTTCTGGTCCCTCCTGCGGCCAGTTATGCATATGACTTGTACCTGTCAGAAGCGCCGGCGGGATTAGATGGTATTCCTGGAGAATTTGTGAAGGATAAAACATATCCCCTGAAAAGGACCTTATCCCGAAAGGATGGGGAAGAGTTCAAGGCCGGGAATGCGTATACCGTAACCTTTGAGGTATTTGGTAATAATGAAGTATCAGTAAGCGTTGATTTGGCCGACTGGGAGGATGGCGGTCTCATGGGTGAGGACAAGGAACATTGGATTACGGACGAGGAAACGGATGACTAACAGAGGGTATATAGGGTGTTGTATTGCGCTGTGCCTGATTTTCGGATGTCGGAAGTCGGGGAAGAGCCCTATTATATATAATGAGCAGATTCCCATTGTGTTGGGTACGACATTGGACATCGAAGAGGAGACGCGGTCTTCCGGGCCTGTCGAAAGCTGGAACGGAGAGGATTTATACCTGTATGGAGTAGCAAGAACTGCAGATGGCAAGCACGACCTCGGGAATCTTCTGTTAAAACAGGTCAGGACCACTGCCCCAGAAGGAAGTACTATTGGTACGATCCGGATTTTGAAAGATAATGGAGAGCATTATCTTTATGGCGACGGCAATTATGATTTTTTTGGCTATTCGGTAGATGATGCGAAGTTAGAGCCCAAAGAGGGAAGGATTGATGAGCAGACGCAGACTATCAGTATGGATGTGTCCATTGATGGTCGGCAGGATATCATGATGGCCTGGGCCAATCGGGAACAAGATTGTAAGGACTTGGTGAATCCCGAGAATGCCTACAGCAAGACATCGGCCCGACATAATGTACACCCTCACCTCACCTTTAAACATCAATTGAGCTGGTTCTCCCTGTATGTAAGGGCGGTCCCTGAAGAAGGCGGGCACAAAGCACCAGAAATTACGGTCGTGGCAGTCTCTGTTGAGACTCGGGCGCGGGCCCATATGAATGTGGTCAGGCCCGATCCTTCGGAGTATAACGAAAAGAATGCGTTTGTCCCTATCGGCGAAAAGATGCGGTTGAAGGTTGATGAAAAAAAATCCAATACGGAAATCTCCGAATGGTTGTGGCAGGGAGAAATAATGGTCATGCCAGACGAACCTCAGTATATTGTGTATCTGGAAATAGAACAGAAAGGGTTCACAAATGTTGACAATAAACCATTTACGAGGAAAGTGAAGATTGATTTTTCTGCTGATGCCAAAGAGGGGATTGCCGCCAGGGGGGCGAAGTATGAGATTATTCTTACTTTATGGGGTCTGGAGAAGGTCAGCACCAATATCTCTATGGTAAAGTGGGATGATAGTCATGGTGCGTTCGATTTGGATACAGAGGGACAAATGGCCGGAGATAACAACTAAACAAGGATACTATTAACAATTAAACTAGTTTAACATGAGAAAGATTACTTATTCCATGCTTGCAGGCCTGCTGGTATTGGTCGCTTGCAACAAATCCAAGAGCGGAAAAGAATCTGCCGTTACGGAACCGGTGGATGTTCCCGTTGCTGTGAAGTTGTCTTCCAACATGAGTGCTGCCAGAATTACCAAGGGGGAGGGCGTTCTTGATAAGTGGAGTGCCCAGAAGCTCTATGTATATGGCTTGCGCCGCGTGGATGGCAAGTATGTGATTGCTGCTGATTCTGCCAATCCGTATGATCAGCAGGACGAAAATGCTTATCTGATTAAGAATGAATCGGCCAATGCTCCTACTTCGGAAGAGACTACGGACGAAGGAAGGAGGGGTAGCATTAACGTTTATCGTGTACCTGATACCCAGGAATTTTTCTTCTACAGGGAATTGTATAACTATGATTTCTACGCTTATTTCGTAGACGATGCTGTAGTTGAGACTGAGTACCTCAATGCAGGGATGCCTCAGCCCAAGGAATCAGAGGAAGATATTGAACTGCGGGTCAAGATTGACGGTACTCAAGATATCCTCTTGGCAAAAACAGACAGGGCAGCGGATGTGGCAGATACTGGTGTAGATGCATCCAGGGCATATAGCTCCTATTCTGCACGCCGTAATGTAACGCCTAATCTGCTTTTCGAACATCAGCTTTCCCGTTTTAATTTCAAGATTAAGGCAGGCAATCAGTCAACCGATGGCGCTGTAACCATTCAGGGCCTACGCATCAGTAGCGTTACTACCGGTACGATGGTTATCGCCAGTAACGATGCCAATTATCCGCTGGGACTGCAGCCGGACAAGGATATTGATCTGGAAATGCTTAATGTCAGGATTCCTGAAAACGAGGAAGAACGTAAGCCCCGATATTTTGAGGCTGGTGCAGCCGTTCCCTTCTTTGGCGAACCTGTCCTTGTGATGCCTGGCCAGAAGACCTACGAAGTGGAACTTTCTTTCTCCCAGGATGGATATAATGTGGACGAGGGAATCCGTCGTCAGTTGCTTACAATTGATTTCGAAGATGTGGGGTATAGCTATAAGGTGGACGAGAATCAGATTGTGGATACGGTGGCTACCGCTGGTCATTCCTACAACGTTACCATCATTGTTTATGGTCTTGAACAGGTAGATATTGAAGTTACGCTTACTCCTTGGGATGCCAACCATGGCGAGTTCGAGATTGACCCGGATGCATAATTGGAGATTAATATGACAAATAATATGACAGATATGAAAAAAACATTAGTATTTGCGGCATTTGCCCTTATTGCAGCGGGAGCTTGCAATAAAAATGCAGAGAATCAACAGAGTTCGGAGATTGTTTTAGAAACTCCGGTCCCAGTGTGTTTCAGCACAAATCTAAAGAATGTCCAAATCACCAAAGGTGCCGGTCCTCTTGAGGATACCTGGAGTGAGCAGGAGGATATTCATATTTTCGGTATCCAGCAGGTGGACGGTTCTGGCCTGGTTTACGAAACACCGTTTATCTACGATGTCGTTGCTAAGGCCAAGAATGGTCAAAGTATCGAATTGATTAATCCGGCTGTTGTGGATCCTGAGAATCCCGAATACACGGAGCCTTTCTATTATGGTAATGAGGTATACGACTTCTTTGGTTACTATGTGGACGATGCTGTAGAAGAGGATGTCGCCACCTTGGGTGAAAATGGGTATTATGTCCATGCCGTTATTGATGGAACACAGGATTTGATGGTCGCATGCGCAGCTAAGGAGAACAATGCGAATGTGTCTCCGGCACGTGTATTCAGTGCCTATGCTGCCCGTCGTGGTGTGCAACCCCACCTTCTTTTCAAACACAAGCTTGCCCGTTTTAACTTCTTCCTTCGCAGTGGCAGTGATGCTTATGATAAAGTTTCCATTGCCAAGATTGAGTTGGAGTCCAATACAGAGGCTGACATGCTGGTGGCGGCTCCCGGTGCTGATGAGGCTCCGCTGTTTAACATTGACAACCGTCAATTGCTGACGCTGAACTATATCGAGAATCCGCTCCGTTGGGAAGCCCCAGCTGAACCTGGTGCCCAACCTGCCGATATTGAAGCGGGCAGTCTGATGGTTATTCCTGGTGACGAGGTTTACAAGCTCCAGTTGCAGTTGCTTCAGGAAGGAGCCACTACCGATGAGGGCAATATGCGTTATCTGTCCATCGATTTCAGCCAAGCCAGTTTTACGGGTGGAATCGAAGAGCAGCAGGCGATGCCTGGCTATGAATACAATGTTACCATCGTTGTGTATAGCCTCGAAAGAGTAGAAGTTTCTGTTTCCATTGCACAGTGGAACGATGGTGGTTCTACAATCATTGATTCGGATGCGGAATAATTGCTAGAAATATTTAATAAATACTGATATGAAAAAGTTTTTGATTATCGCGGCAGCAGCCATGATGGCTTTCTCCGCCTGCAACAAGAATGTTTCCACTGCACCTAACGTGGATCCAGATGAGATTTTTGATGGCACAGAGAAATATCCCATTGTTTTTGGGACCAATATGGTGAACGTTAAAACACCCGTGACAAAAGGGATGGGATCCGTGGAAGCTTGGGATGCTGCACAGACCCTCTATGTCTACGGCGTAGAGCGTGTAAATGGCATTTTGAACCTTACAGACGGTATTCTTATCGACAATCAGGGCGTATCTGCTCCAGTTGATACCGACGGAATTGAGGTCTACGACGTTGCATACCCGGGAGAGAATATTCCTTATTACTATGATTACACCTCTCTATATGACTTCTTTGGCTACTATGTAGATGATGCCCAGATTGGTGAAATCGCCAATGATGGAACTTCCGTTACCCTTCCTATTGCCATTGATGGTACCCAGGATGTGATGTTGGCCAAAGCTTCCCGTGAAGGCTGGACTGCGCAGAATAGTGGAGCTCCCATCGATCCCGATAAGCTCTTTAGTGCTTATGGCGTAAGAAAGGGCGTTCAGCCTAATCTGGTGTTTGAGCATCAACTCACCCGACTGGTGTTCAATGTGATTAATGGCAATGGTGTAGAGGCTGAGGCCGAGCCTACACTCTTTCTGAATAACCTCTCCGTTACTTCTCCTGTTTCCGGTACCCTTGGTATCATTAACGCTGCTCCGCTTCTGGTGAACGTGGAGGATGTTGGCGCCATGGCTCTTACTTCTATTGGTGGCGGAGAGTTTGAGAAGATGGGCATTGTTGGTGCGCAGCAGGCTGGTGGCTGCATCATGGTGATGCCTGGCCAGACCGAGTACCCCCTCTCCTTCCAGTTGGAGCAGACCGGCAAGGCGCTTCCTGTGGACCAAACGGAGACCATAAAGCTTGCAGGTAATGCTGCTTTTGAAGCAGGAAAGAGCTATAAGGTGAACCTGACCATCTATGGCCTGGAGCAAATCCAGATTTCCGTAGCCCTCACGGCTTGGGATACCAATACCGAAGACATTACCCTCGGCAATGACGAGGTCTAATCACCCTGTGTTATGAAAAAAGTATTATTTATTCTTTCCGCCGTCGCATTCATTGCTGTGGCATGCCAGAAAAATGATGTCGGCCGCAAAGATGACTTTTCCGATGCGCCATGGGCCACAAATCCCAACCTGAGGGTCCCCATTCAGATTGGCATGGACAACCTCTTTGATGTCAAGACCAACACCAAGGCTGCCATTGAAGATTTGGCTGGTGTGAGATTTGGCGTGTTGGTAGTAGATCAAGCCCCTACGATAGTTGATCCCGATGAGGATTGGTCGGTCTTGCTGAAGGATAAGATTGCCGTGCAGGGAACTGATGGCTTGTCTCAATTTGTGACAGCCGATGGCACCCCCATCACGTATTTCTATCCCCTGGAGACTCACAATGTGTATAACTACTCTTTTTACGCTTATCGCGCCAGCGATTCCGTGGAAGAGGAGGCATTTGTCATTGGTGACGATTATAAAAAAGAGGTGGAATTGGGCGATGCCGACATTCTGTGGGCAAAATCTCATGCTTCCCCTTTGCCGAATATAGACCCGGAAGCAGATGATATAACAGGCTTTAATGCTGATTATTTTCGTAAGGCGCGCTACTGGTATCCGGATTCATGGGAGAATTATAAACCGATTCTGCATTTCAATCACCTGACGGCAGCATTGCATTTTTATGTGGTTGCTGAAACGGCAGAAGCGGAAACGACATTGACAAATGTCTCGGTCTCGGACCTCACACTATACAATGTATATACAAACGCCGTTCTTGATGTAATTGAGGGAACGCTTACGGCGCAGGGCGACAAAGGGGAACTGGATTTGTCGATGGATGCTCCTGTTGTACCGGTCCATAACAGCAATAAAGGTGTTGAATGTGGCAGCGGGTTCTTTATTCTGCCTACCGAGGACCCCATGTCGGTGAACTTTACGATTAATGTCCCGGTTTCCCAAACCGAGACGGGCGCGGAAACTCAGCCTTACAGGCGTACAGAACCTTACGTCATAACACCTCCCGTGGGTGGTTTCCAGGCTGGTAAGTCTTACCGCTTCCGCATAATTGTGAGAGATCTGGTTGATATCTCAGCTAAAATGGAACTTGAGGCTTGGGAATGGGAACCCACTGATACCGACCTCCTTCCTGCCATTGGTAGCTAATGACAAAGGCAACCCACAGGCCAATTCTGGTCCTTCTGACGGCATTTTTGCTGTGCCTTCTGCCTTCTTTCAGGGCAGGGGCACAGCAAGTGGCCGTTAAAGCCAATGCGCTTTCTTGGGCAACTCTTACGCCGGATTTGGGCGTGGAAGTGATTACTGGCGAACACACATCTGTGGCATTATCAGTTTTTGGGCACTATTATAGCAAATATCCACTGTTTAATAAAGAATCTAAACTGGCCGTGATTCAGCCGGAATTCCGTTATTGGTTTAACGGGCGACCTTTAACGCGTGAATATGTGGGGGTCTCCGCCTTTTGGGCCTATTATGACACCCATATAGTTAGTCCGCAAATTTTCCAAGGACATGCCCTTGCATTGGGGATTTCCGGCGGATATGTCTTTTCTTTAGGTAAGCGCTGGGGGCTCGATCTCTCTGCGGGCACCGGCCTTCTGTATTTCAAGCAGAAGCATTATTGGGAAGGTGACCAATATGACGCCTATTACGGTGGCAAGACCACTGAACCGAACTCATGGGGATACAAGATTTTCCCCGTAAAACTTGCTGTGACATTTATTTACATTATTAAATAATTTACCGTTATGGGCACGATGCGTTTCAGGTTAGCGCTTGGGATTGTATACTTCCTTTTAATAGGTTCGGTTAGCGTTTGCCGTGCCCAGGATGGCAGAATCAAGGTCTCCGGTACAGTTCTCTTTAAACAGACTAAAGATCCAATTACACAGGCACGGGTATATGGCTATTATACCTATGATGATGCCAAAGAGGCAGAGAAAAGTGCAAAGCTAAATCTCGAAAATAATAAAAAGTATCAGTTTGAAGCGGGTTTGTCATTAAGTGCGGCTGTTATGGCCGATGGCAGTTATGAGTTTTCATCTTTGCCCAAAGACGGGGCCATTTTGTTTATCGTTGCTGATGCCGAAGAACCCACCCAACTCATACGTATTAATGGACGCTCTCGGATTGATGTCGTTTTTGATTTTCAAATGATAGATGCAGCTTTACTGACGGTAAATAAGAAAGCTCCCAAAAGAAGAAAACCAACATTATTGGGTAATACAATTCATTGCGGAATGCTAAAATTCCCTTTCCCACAACCTCGCATGGGGCGCAGTAACGGGCGCTTCGCCATCCAGACTTATGTTGTTGACATGACTGCAGAACCCGGGAAGGACACCATTGAATATCATTATCCCATTATAATGGACGGGGAAGAATACCATTTCACCCAATTGAGGAGAAAGGGATTCGCGGCAGATCGGGACCCCTTGCTAGTCATTGCCGATTCATGCAGGTCGGAATATGGCTGGCTCACAGATACTACCAGTTGTGTGGGTTGGGAGGATTCGTATTATCTGGAGAATCCAGAACAGCAGGTGAAAATCTTCTCCCGGATGTGGTGGGAGGATTATAATACGGTCTACTATCGACATGTCGAACAACTTGTTGATTCCCGTCGGTTGAGCCAGCCGATGCGCTTTTTGGATTACGATGTTCAAACTTACGATGTGGACATGAACAGCCCCTATTATTTGCGGGTGGCCCGTGCTGTTCCTATGGACGATGTCGCGAATTTGGCCATTCAGTTTGAACAGGGTGCGGCCAAACTCGATGTCAAGGATTCGACCAGTGTTGCTGAAATGGAAAAACTCCTCTCTTCCATCCGTTCTATTGTGGAAGATCCCACGGGGGATTCAAAACTTCTGACTTATACTGTGTATGGCACCGCTTCGCCGGAAGGAAGTTATGAGAAGAACAACCAACTGGCAAAACAAAGGATGGAGTATATCCGCGATCGTATCCAGGATATCGTGAAGAGGAATGTATATTCCCCGACTTATGCAAAAGTGGCGACATGGGAGGAAATGGCCGACACGTTGGAAGCGTTACATTTTTTAGCGGAAGCCAATGCCATTCGAGAAATTGTGGAGCATTATCCCAATAATATGGATGCTCAAGGTTTGCGCATTCGCAATCTCCCTTATTATAAAAGTAATATTGTTCCCCATCTTAGGAAGTTGCGTTCTGTAAAGGTGGTTTATAAGTACGTTGTAACGCGCAATCTAACGCCAATTGAAATTTTGACGAAATATCGGACAGACCCCGCTATTCATTCCGGAAAGCAAGATTTGTTGGACTATGAGTATTGGGCGCTCTTTAAAATGATAAAAGATAGCATGATTACGGATGTGAAAGAGCAGGAGGAGATATTGCGTAGGGGAGTGAATTGTGCGCGTATGCGCGATAAGCATTGGCAATTGCCGGAGAATTTATTGGCAGAGTTCTTGATAAATCATAAGGGGAAACCGGATACTACTCTTTTAGCTCCCCATATTGATTTTAACTGGTACGACAAGAGGTCAGATGGAACTGAATTGTGGGCAGACCGCGATGTGACCTCTTTTTCGGGGGAGCATTATATAGTCAATGCATCTCCGATTGTCGCCAATCAAGTTGTGATGATGATGAAAGCTGGCCAATTTGAGCGTGCAGCAGATTTGGCTCAGATTTTAAGAACATCGAAGGACAAGTCCTATATGCGCCTTTATTACATTGCCCGCTGTATGGGTGGTTATTTTAATGATGACAAGGCTGAAGATGCGGATGAGTTATATAGAGCCATTAAAGGAACTTCGCCCCGTAACTCTTTCGTGATTAATCTGGCCACGGAAAAATTTCAGGAGGCGAAGCTGGATTTGAACGATATGGACCCCGACGATCCCATCACCCATTATCTGCATGCCCAGTTTCATTTCCGGTGCCCGCAACGTCAGGCATACTA
>CAMZCW010000024.1 GCA_947305045.1 uncultured Bacteroidales bacterium
ATGAAAGCAGACAAGATTATCAAAAACGCAAAAATTTTTACTGCGGATAAGAACCAGCCCTTGGCATCGGCCCTGGTGGTAAAGGACGGTAAATTTGTGTATGTGGGCGATGAAGCCGGCCTGCAGGGCTACGAAGGCGAGGTAGAGGACCTGGGCGGCAAATTCATTATGCCCGGCATTATCGACAGCCATGTGCATGTCACCATTCCCGTTGGTTTTGAGTACGCACCTATGGGAGAGCGGATCGAGCCGGACGGCAAGCAGGCTGCGCTGGAGCTGATGGCGGATTATATCAAAACGCACCCCGGCGAGAAACGGTACAGGTTCTACATGGAGAAACGGTTCCTGAAAGGAGAGGATATCGTCAAGGAGGAGCTGGACGCCATCTGTCCGGATGCGGAACTGCAGATTCAGGAAGGGGAGGGGCACAGCATCTGGGTGAATTCCAAGATCCTTCAGCGCCACGGCATTACGGACGACACGCCGGACCCCATCCCGGGCCTTGCATATTACGTGCGTAAAGACGGCCATGTCACCGGAAATATGTATGAAGGCGCAACGGAGGTGCGTATCATCCTGGACAGCGGGATGGACCTCACCGATGAGCAGGTGGATGCCGCGCTTCAGCGCTGGATAGATTTTTCCGTCGAATATGGCGTTTCTGCGGTCTTTGATGCCGGCCTCCCGGGCGACATGAAGTTCCATGAGAAGGTATATAAACGTCTGGTAGAGCTGGATAAGCAGGGAAAACTGCCCATTTATATTGACGGCAGCCTGGTGGTGAATGCGGAGCGGGATGCAGAGGAAGGCCTGAAAGAGCTCAAGCGCATCCAGCGTGAGTATAACACGGAGCACCTGAAAGTGCACACCATGAAAATCTTCATGGACGGCACCCAGAAGATTCATACTGCGGCCATGGTCACGCCCTATGTGGATGTCCATACCACGGGTTCCACCGCGTTCTCCGCAGAGGGGATTGCCAAGCTTTTGAAGGAACTCAATGAGGCCAATCTGGACCTGCACCTTCACACGGTGGGCGAGCGTGCTTCACGCACCGTACTGGATGGCGTGGAGATGGCCAGGAAGGAGCTGGGAGATGCCTTCCATGTGAGAGTCACCTGCGCCCATCTTGAAATTGAGTGTGACGACGACCTTGATCGTTTTGCCAAACTGGGCGTGTTCGCCAACTTTACCCCGCACTGGCATTCCGGAGACCCCGCGATTGCGGCTACCTGGCTGGGTATGGAACGTGCCCGCAAAGAGTTCCGCTGCAGAACGGTTTGGGACAGCGGCGCCACGGTGACCTGGTCCAGCGACAACATTGTCTTTATGGATTTCACCACCTGGAACCCTTACCTGGGCATGGAGGTGGGCATGACCCGCTGGATTACCGAAAAAACCAGGGATTACCCGTACACCCGGGCCGCCCAGGTATTCCCGCCGGAGAACGAGAGGATGAACATTGAACAAATGCTCATCGGCTATACCATCAACGGCGCCAAGCAGCTGGGTATCGAGGCCCGAAAAGGCTCCATTGAAGCAGGCAAGGATGCGGACTTCCTGGTGTTCGAGAAAGACCTCCTCACCGAGCCGCAGGAAGGCTTCAGCTACAACCTGCCGTGCGGCGTGTATTTCTGCGGCAAGAAAATGAATTAAAAAACAGGTGTATGAATAAGATTATCCCCCTCGATTATTCCCAAAAAGCCAATTGGTGCAAGCTCCCGCAAGTCACCAAGGAAGTGGATACCTTTTATGTCTATGCCACCGAGTACATCCTTGGCAGCATGGCGGAGGGTGCGCCGGATTATGCCGATATGAACAATCAGGAGATGCTGGAGGGCGCAGAAGCCGAGTACCTTCTGCATGCATCGGCCTACGCAGATGCTACCAACGTATTCATGCCCTACTACCGTCAGGTGGGCCTGTGCTATGCCGGGAAGGTCTGGAAGCGGGACGGCATCTTTGACGCCGCCCTGGAAGACACGCCCTATGCCGATATCGTCGCTGCGCTGGATTACTACTTTGAGCATTACAACAACGGCCGTCCGTTCATCATCGCCGGCCACAGCCAGGGCTCGGCCATCGTCAAGATGGTGCTCAAAAAATACTTTGTGGAGCACCCGGACTACTACCGGCGCATGGTGGCGGCGTACCCCATCGGCTATGCCTTTACCAAGGCCGAATTCGAGGCCTATCCGCACATGAAATTTGCGACGGGCGAGTGCGACACAGGCGTCATCATCACCTGGAACACGGAAGGCCCTAAGAACCGGGAAGTGAATGCGAATACCTGCGTGCTGCAGCCGGGTTCCATGAGCATTAACCCGCTCAACTGGAAGCTGGACGGCACCTATGCACCCGCCAGCATGAACCTGGGCTCGCTCTGGCCCAACGAGAAAACCGGCGAGCTGGAGATTGTGGACCTGGGGGCCGATGCCCAGGTGTTCCCGGACCGCGGCGTGGTGGTAACGCACGCCAAAGGCGAGGAAATGACGGAAGAAAAGGCTGCGGTGGCCTCCTTCTTCTTTGGCCCGGACGGACGCCACGGGGAAGACTACGTGCTCTTTTACAGCAACATCAAGGACAACGCAGCCAAGCGCGTCGCCGCTTATCTGGCCAGTCAAAAGTAAGGCATGAAAACAGGCAAGGACTTCTTGCTTCCCGAACGGTATTCCTTCAAATCCATTTGGAGGATTACCTTCCCTATTCTGGTGGCGCTGGTGATGGAAGAGCTGCTGGGCATGACGGATACGGCCTTCCTGGGCCGCGTGGGAGAGATAGAACTGGGCGCATCGGCCATCGCCGGCGTGTATTTCACCATCCTGTACATGCTGGGATTCGGCTTCTCCATCGGGGTGCAAATTATTATCGGCCGCCGCAATGGAGAAGCCTGCGAAAGCGGGAAGGGATTTGGCGCTATCGGGCGTGTTTTCTGGCAAGGCGTATGGTTTCTGAGCGCCCTGGCGCTGGTGACCATGGTCCTGTCGTACTTCCTGTCGCCGCCGCTTCTGAAAGGCATCCTCAAGTCGGAAAACATTTTTAATGCGGCCGTAGTGTATGTGAACTGGCGCGTCCCGGGGCTCTTTTTTGCCTTTATGACCGCGCTTTTCCGTGCGTTCTACGTGGGTACGCGGGAAACGGCCAGCCTCACCCTGAACTCCATTGTGATGGTGGGGAGCAATATCCTGCTGGACTGGGTGCTCATCTTTGGCCACTGGGGGGCGCCGGCCCTGGGCATTCAGGGTGCGGCGTTGGCCTCCACCATCTCCGAGGGCATCTCCCTGTTGTTCTTTGTGATCTGGTCTATCTCCACCGTAGATAAGGTCTATGGCCTCCAGAAGGTGGTCAAACCTATATGGAAGGAGCTTAAGCAGCTTTTCTCCACCGCCTCCTGGGTGATGGTGGAGTATGTGCTCAACATTTCCGTATGGCTGCTTTTCTTCCTGTTCATCGAGCATTTGGGTGAGGAAGAGCTGGCGGTGGCCAACATTGTCCGGAGCATCTCTGAGGTGCCGTTTGTTTTCTCGGCGGCCTTTGCTTCCACGGCGGCCACACTGGTAAGTAATATCATCGGGGAGGGGCATCCGGAGGGCGTCATGCCCATTATCCGGAGGGTGGTGGTGCTCTGTGTCGTCACCATGCTGCCGCTACTGGTATTCTTCGCCCTGTGCCCGCGCCTGATCATCGGCCTGTTCACCGATATCCCGTCCCTGGTCCAGGCGTCTGTGCCCACCCTGTGGGTGATGTGCGCCGCCACGGTGCTGACGCTACCCTGGAACGTGTATCTGCAGTCTGTGGCCGGAACGGGCGACACGCGGGTGTGTCTCCGCTTCGATGTGGTGGCCCTGGCCATCTATGCGGTGTACTGCACCGTCATTATCGGCATGCTCAAATCCAGCGTGGCCGTGTGCTGGACGGCAGACGGCGTCTATTCTCTCTGCATCTGGATACAGGGAATCATCTACCTCCACGGGAAAAAGTGGCAGGGCAAGCAAATTTAAAAGGACTCGTATGATTACACTCAATTCGGAGAGACGGAGTTTGTCCTGTGCAGCTCCGAGGAACCGGCCGATATAGAAGCCTTCAAGCAGGCCATTCGCAAAATCACAGGCGTAGAACCGGAGTTTTACACCTATGACGACTGATTGGGCCATAAGCGGGGGAGAATGTAATGATTTATTTTTAGTTGTGCACATGTCCCTGAGCATCTTCGACTTCAACGACCTGTACGACAAAATCTTCAACATCCCCTTCGTCCAGCTGGTGGACAAAGACGGCGTGGAAACGCTCCGGATTTCGGGCCGGGCCATTATCGGCCTTCTTGTCCTGTACGTTACACTTCGCTACATGAACCGGGGCATTCATGCCATGTGGCAATATGTCCGTTACGCCGCCTTCATGCGCAAGCACAAGCGTACCACCATCCGCGACAACGAGATTAACCTGTCCCTGGGCAACAGCATCATCAGCGTGTTCATCTGGATGTCCTATGTGGTGGCCGTGGTGGCTGTTTTACGCATTCCAACCGGCTCCCTGAGCCTGGTGGCCGGCGGTTTGTCGGCCGGTATCGGTCTGGCCCTCAAGGATATCCTGAACAACTTCATTTACGGTATCCAGCTCATGGGCGGCCGCCTGCGGGTAGGGGACTGGATCGAGTGCGACGGCGTGCGCGGACGCGTGGTGGCCATCAACTACCAGTGCGTGGTGGTGGAAACCCTGGAGGGCACGGAAATGTCCTTCCTCAACGCTTCCCTCTTTGGCAAGAACTTCAACAACCTCACCCGCAACAACTCCTACGAGTTCACCAAGATTGTTACGGGCGTGGCTTATGGGACCGATGTCAAGAAAGTGCGTGAGGTGCTCCAGGAGGCCATGAAGCAGGTGCAGACCAAAGACCATTACGGCCGGGATATCGTGGAGCCGCAGTATGGAATTAAGGTGGTCGTGGCGGACATGGCGGACAGTTCAGTGAATATTGCCGTCAAGCAGCATGTGCTGGTTCCGGAAAGAATCGGCTACATAGACCGCGCCAAGGAAGTGATTTACGATGCCCTGAACGCCAATGGCATCTCCATCCCGTTCCCGCAGTGCGACGTTCACCTGGTTCACGAGGAAAAATAAGGCGGGGTTATACCAGGGAAAGCAATTCGCCGAACCGGTCTATCACATGGTTTGCGCCGGCCGCTTCCAGGGCCTCGCGGTTGGAGTTGCCGTAGGTGACTCCGCAGGTCCGGGCGCCGGCGCCAAGGCCCATTTGGATGTCCACGGGCATGTCGCCCACCACCAGCGCTTCCGTAGCCGGCACCCCTAGTTCCTGCAGGGTTTTGAGCACCGGTTCCGGATGGGGTTTAGCGTGTGTAACGTCATCGGCCCCAAGCACATAGGTGATGTATCGGCTCAGGCCCATGCTCTCCAGGAAGCCGTGCAGGGAGTTGGATTTTCGGGACGATGCCACGCTGAGCATGCACCCTTTCCCATACAGTGCCGCCAGCGTTTCTTTTACCTCTGGGAACACCTCCGGAATAATCTGCGTGCGCAGCTCCTCAAAGATTTCCCGGTAGGTCTTTACCCACTCCGGCAGGGTTTCTTTGGGCAGGTCCGGATACATTTGCAGCAGCCCCTCCTCCAGGATAAGGCCGATGGTGGCGGCAATGGATGCTTCGTCTTTTATCGGGTAGCCCATGCGCCGCATGGCTTCCTGATTGGTGCGTATGATAAGTTCCCGGGTATCGGCCAGGGTTCCGTCAAAATCCAGAATGACAAGTTGTTTCATGGTGTATATCCTGTAATAGTTTCTCTACCCCAGGTTCATCGTCTTTGTTTTGGCAAAGGTAGTGAAAAAAGATTGATCTCGCAGCGCTGTCATCGTCCCAAACTGCGGTTATGGGTCCAAAGTTTGGGACGATAACCGCACCCCGGTCGGCCAGGAGGCCTTCAGCCGCTACGTGGATGCGCTGAAAGAATACCTCCTCCCCGGGTCAGCGCCCGGTATTCCAAAGGCGTCTTGCCCGTGAGGCGGTGGAATGCGGTGAAGAAGTAGTCGTAATTCTCAAAACCAAAGTCGTACGCGATCTGCTTGACAGGCAGCGTACTGTTTGTAAGGGCTTCCTTGACGTGGCTCATCCTTACGTCCAGAATATATTTGGCTGGGGAGAAACCGGTATATTCCTTGAAGATACGGCGGAAGTTGGAATACCCTACATGCAGCCTGCCGGCCACTTCTTCAGGGCCGATGAAGCGGAATTCCTCGGCGATGATAATTTTGGCGCGGCTCACTACGGCCTCCACTTCGGAGAAACTCTCCTGCCTGTCATAGAAATAGCCAAGTCCCAGGAGGTTTACGACTATACTGCCCAGAAGCGGCTGGAATCCGGATTTCTGCGCTGTGGCGGCGGTGATGGCGGCCTCGTATTGGCGGATGATGTCGTCGCGCATGCCCACCTGGAGGACGGGCTTGTCCTTTATGAAAAAACCATTCTCAACACGTGAATCGATGACAGGTCCCTCAAAGCCAATCCAGTACTCCTTCCATCCGGTTTCAGGGAGAGGCCGATAGGAGTGCCATTCCCCGGGAAACAACAGGAACATGTTGCCGGCCTGAATAGGAATCCAACGGCCGGAGGAGGCGCTGCGAAAGCGCCCGCGCCCTTCAGTGATGTAAAGGAATTGATACTCGTCCAGCACGCGCCCTCGTTCCTCGGAGAAGATGTAACGGGAGGGATGAGTTGCCGGAGGGTAAGGTTCCCCGGGACGTATGACCTGGCAGCCGACTGAGTTCACGGCAAGTCCCCACAAGAGGTCTTGCGGGTTCTTTGCAAGGTATTTAAGGTGAATGTCTTCGGTCATGCCCCAAAGGTAGGGAAATTTTTATCAAAAATCAAAGTAACAGGGCGTTTTTCATAGTGTGGCAGCTATGGGAAAAGCCTATCTTTGCTGCAGAAAACAGATAACACTATGGCTAAGCGCTACACTTTCCTTGCCTTTGACTGCGGCGCGACATCGGGTCGCGGGGTTCTGGCAACATTTGAAGGCGGTTCTTTCCGGATGGAGGAGGTGTACCGTTTCCCCTCGGAGATGATACGCGAGGGCGGCCGTATGTACTGGGATGTCCTGAGGATGCGTGAACATTTTATGGCGTGCATCAAGCAGCTGAGTGAGAAGGGAATACGCCTGGACTCAATGGGCATAGACACCTGGGGCGTGGACTTTGGCTGCATTGGGGCCGATGGAAGGCTGCTGGCCCTTCCGCGCTGCTACCGTGACCCTTATACCGCGGGGATTCCGGAGAAGGTGTATGCGAGCGTCCCGCGGGAGCAGCTTTATGCCCGTACCGGCATCCAGATAATGAACTTCAACACCATCTTCCAGCTGTATGCCCAGACGCTTGAAGGCGAAGAGTCATTGCGGCAGGCCGATGCCCTCTTATTTATGCCGGATTTGTTGTCTTATCTTTTGACAGGAAACACAGTTTGTGAGTACACGGATGCCTCTACCTCCGGTATGATGGACCCAGCCTCCCGGCAGTTCAACAAGGGGCTCCTGGAGGAATTGGGGATAAGGACAGCGATGCTCCTTCCCATCGTCCAGCCCGGGACCAAGGTGGGGGAGTACAAGGGCATTCCCGTCATTGCCGTTGCAGGCCATGACACCGCGTCGGCCATCGCAGCCGTTCCGGCGGCCGATGAGCATTTCGCCTACCTTTCTAGCGGCACCTGGAGCCTGATGGGCATAGAGGTGCCGGAGCCCATCATCAATGAGGAATCGGCCCGGCTGAACTTCACCAATGAGGGCGGAATAGAGGGGACCACGCGTTTCCTGAAGAACATCACCGGCATGTGGCTGCTGGAGCAGTGCCGCAAGGTTTGGAAGGCCCAGGGCAAGGACTACAGCTACCCGGAGCTGGTTGCCATGGCGCAGTCAGAGGCCTCTTTCCCCGGCCGCATCAACCCCGATGACCCTCGCTTCGCCGCCCCGGAAAATATGGTCTCTGTCATTTCGAGCGCAGTCGAGAAATCTCTTTCCGATGCCCAAATCGTCTCCTGCATCTACCATTCCCTTGCAGACCGCTACAAAGAGGTGCTGGACATGCTCCAGCGCTTTGCTCCATTCAAGATAGAAAAGCTCCACATCATCGGTGGCGGCAGCGCCAACGACCTCCTGAACCAGTGGACGGCCGATGCCATCGGCATACCCGTTGTGGCAGGTCCCACGGAAGCTACAGCCATCGGCAACGTGATGATGCAGGCCAAGGCTACAGGCATTGTCAAAGACCGCTGGGAGATGCGCCGCATAATTGCTGAAACAGTAAAAGTAAAAACATTCATACCATGAAAGAATCCCAAATCCTCCAGTCCTATGAGATAGCCAGGGAGCGTTATGCGGCCCTTGGCGTGGATACAGACAAGGCTGTTGCAGAACTTGAGAAGCAGCAGATATCCCTTCACTGCTGGCAGACCGACGACGTGGTTGGCTTCGAGCGCAACGAGGCCCTTTCCGGAGGCATCCAGACCACCGGCAACTATCCCGGTCGCGCCCGTAACATTGACGAGGTCAGAAAAGACCTTGAGTTTGTTAAAACACTCCTTGCTGGCAACCACCGTGTGAACCTCCATGAGATTTACGGAGACTTCGGCGGCAAGTTCGTAGACCGTGATGAAGTGGGTGTAGAGCACTTCCAGAGCTGGATTGACTGGGCCAGGGCAAACAACTTCAAACTGGACTTCAACTCCACATCCTTCTCCCATCCAAAGAGCGGAGACCTTACGCTTGCAAACCCGGACCAGGCCATCCGTGAGTTCTGGATTGAGCACACCAAGCGCTGCCGCCGCATCGCGGACGCCATGGGCAAGGCTCAGGGAGACCCCTGCATTATGAACATCTGGGTTCACGACGGCTCCAAGGACCTCACCGTGAACCGAAAATACTACCGTGAACTCCTTGCAGCAGCTCTGGATGATATCCTGAAAGAGAACCTCCCCGGCATGAAGAGCTGCGTAGAGGCAAAACTCTTCGGAATCGGCCTTGAGAGCTATACCGTTGGCTCCATGGACTTCTACGAGGGCTACTGCGCTACCCGTAAAGTAATCTACACCCTGGACACCGGTCATTATGAGCAGACGGAGAATGTGGCCGACAAGGTAGCCTCCCTGTTGTTGTACGTTCCCGAACTCATGCTCCATGTCTCCCGTCCCGTCCGCTGGGACTCCGACCACGTGACCATCATGAACGACCAGACGCAGGACCTCTTCAAGGAGCTGGTCCGTGCCGATGGCCTTGACCGCGCCCACGTGGGCCTGGATTACTTCGACGCCAGCATCAACCGCATCGGCGCCTATATCATCGGCACCCGCGCTACGCAGAAGTGCATCCTGAGTGCCCTTCTGGAACCCCTTGCCAAGCTTCGCGACTATGAGGCCAACGGTCAGGGCTTCCAGCGCCTCGCGCTCCTGGAGGAAGCCAAGACCCTGCCCTTCGGCGCCGTGTTCGACTACTTCAACTATAAGAACGGCGTTCCGGTAGGAGAGGAGTTCATCCCTGCCATTGAACAGTACGAAAAAGAAGTGACATCCAAACGATGAATTTATTTTTTGGTTTATTAATAATTGGTTTTGGAGCGTTCTGTCAGTCCAGTAGCTACGTTCCCATTAACAAGATAAAGTCTTGGAGCTGGGAAAGCTACTGGGTTGTCCAGGGCGTTTTTGCCTGGCTGCTGTTCCCGCTTTTCGGGACCCTTCTGTCCCTGAGCGGCACCGGCGGCAGTTTCGGTGACCTGATGGCCCTCATGCAGGCCGATCCTAAATCTACCTGGCTCACCATCCTGTTTGGTGTGCTCTGGGGCATAGGCGGCCTTACCTTCGGTCTTAGCATGCGCTATCTTGGCGTAGCCCTTGGACAGAGCATCGCACTTGGTACCTGCAGTGGCCTTGGCGCCATCCTTGGCCCGGTTTTCACCGGACATGCGGCCGATTTAACCACTTCCGTAATTATTGGTGTTGTGGTTACGCTTGTGGGCATTGCAATCATCGGCATTGCCGGAGCCATGAAGTCTGCAGCCATTCCGGAGGAAGAGAAGAAAAAGGCCGTGAAGGACTTTAACTTTGGGAAAGGCCTCTTTGTGGCTGTCCTTGCGGGCTTTATGAGCGCCTGCTTCAATATCGGCCTCAGTTTTGGCCAGAACCTGTTCCTGGAAGGGACCAAGCCCATTTTCCAGACACTTCCGGCTACAATGCTGGTAACCTTCGGCGGCTTCCTCACCAATGCCTGCTATTGCCTGTACCAGAACGGGAAGAACAAAACCTGGGGAGACTACGGCCAGAAGGCCCTCTGGGGCAACAACCTCGTGTTCTGCTGCCTCGCAGGCCTCCTCTGGTACAGCCAGTTCTTCGGCCTGTCCCTGGGCAAGGGCTTCCTCACGGATTACCCCGTCCTCATCACCTTCAGCTGGTGCATCCTCATGAGCCTGAACGTAGTGTTCAGCAACGTTTGGGGCATCATCCTCAAGGAGTGGAAAGGCGTTTCCCGCAAAACTGTCACTGTTCTTGTTACAGGAATTATTGTTTTGATAATCAGTACATTTTTACCTCAATTATTATAATGGAATGCAGGTATAGGTGCATTATGAGTATATTGGATAACAGACCGGCCCTTAAGGCCGAAATTGACAAAGTGGCGGAAGTGGCCGGCTACCTCTGGGTAAAAGGCTGGGCGGAGCGTAACGGAGGCAATATCACCGTAAATATCACGGAGTGGGTGGACGATGCAATGAAGACCCTCCCGGCCATTGCAGGACCATTTCCCATCGGCACAACCCTTCCCGAACTAAAGGATGGCTGGTTCTATTGTAAAGGTACGCAAAAGCGCATGCGTGACCTGGCCCGGGATTCCATGGGAAACGGCTCTGTTATTCGCATCCTCCCGGACTGCGCCCGTTATGAGATTGTGGCCGATGCCCCCGTTATGCCCACCTCGGAACTTCCATCCCACCTGAGTGTCCACAACTATCTGCTGGCCAAAGGCTCCCCTTACCGGGCCAGCCTCCATACCCATCCCATTGAACTGGTGGCGCTTACGCACAATAAAAAGTGGTTGGAAAAGGATGCCGCCACACGGATGCTCTGGTCTATGATACCGGAAACCAAAGCTTTCTGCCCCCGCGGACTGGGAATGGTTCCCTATATGCTCCCTTCCAGCGTGGAACTTGCCGATGCCACCATCAAGGCCATCGATGAAGACTACGACGTCGTTATGTGGGAAAAGCACGGCGTCTTTGCCGTTGACACGGACATCATGAGCGCCTTTGACCAGGTGGATGTCCTGAACAAAGCCGCCCAGATTTACATATCGGCCAGGAACATGGGCTTTGAGCCGGACGGCATGACCGATTCCCAGATGCAAGAACTCACCGACGTTTTTGGCTTGCCCAAATAGTATGTAATGTTTGCATTCTGCCCCAATGGCTCACCATCAATGCGCCGGATCCCAAGGAACCCGGTGGTATTCGACGAACCACAAACCCATCGGCATCAATCAGTTCTTTTTTTGCCTTTTACCAAAAGGTTTTATACTATTTGGTAAAATTGGGACAGGTAAAACTCTGCCACAACTCTGTTCAGGCGGGAATCGTAATCAATCGGTCTTCCTGGTTCTGTAGGCAGATATAAAAGAGGTGAGACAAAATGTTTGCAATTATATCTATCTAAGTACATGATAATCCTGTATTTGGCAAGATTCGGCTCTTGAGCATCCGTAGAATAATGATTATCTTTGGCGAAAGATTTAGTAAATGAGCCTATGAACTATTTAACGCGAATCTTGCTTCCTGTCATGGTCTTGTCGGCCTGTTCAACCTCTCCCAAGGACAGGACCCTTGTCTTTGACGGGATAGAAAATGCCCGCGAACTGGGCGGGCTTGTGATGCAGGACGGCAGGGCCATCCGAGAGGGCGTCCTGGTCCGCTCCGGAGAGCTCTCCACGGCTTCCGATGCCGATGTCGCCCTCCTTAAAAAGCGTTTTGCCCTGACCGATGTCTTCGATTTCCGCTTCGAGCTGGAGCGCAGCCGCAAACCAGACCGGGAAATGGAAGGTGTCACGAACACCTGGCTTTCCACCCTCCCGCAGGCCTTCCTGGCGGCCTTTGCTTCCGGCCGGGCCGACAGCACCACCGTGCAATCGGCCAGCCTTCTGGAGGCACTGGCCTCCTATGCTTTCCATCCGCAGGCGCAGGAAATGGCGCAGAAGCTCTATCCGGCCATTGTGACGGACACCACTTCGCAGAAGCGCTACGGCGAATTCCTCCGCGGCGTCCTGGAGGCCAAAGGCGGCGCCCTCTGGCACTGCTCCCAGGGTAAGGACCGCTGCGGATGGGGATCGGCCTTCGTCCTGGCTGCGCTGGGGGCCGGCCGCGAGACCATCGTGGAAGATTTTGCGCAGTCCAATGTCTCGTACGAAAAGGCCGTCGAGGCTTTGTCGGCCCAGGTTGTTCAAAAGGGTGGCGGCGAGCCGGAGCTGGCTTTTATCCGCGCGATGGTGGGCGTGAGCGTAGAGAATTTCGAGCGCACGCTGGAGATGATTGATGCGCAGTACGGCTCCCTTCCCGCCTACCTGGAGAAGGCCCTGGGCTTTACCGCCGCGGAGCAGCAAAAGATGAAGGAAAAGTATCTGAAGTAATCCCGCTGCATCCCTGTTTCACCAGCACCCGTGTAGGATGTTAAATTCCTGTTCGGTCATAACAGTTTTGCTTTGAGCCGCTGGCGCGCTTTGGTAACGGAGGCGGGGGAGATTCCCAGCAGGATGGCCTGCTCCGATACGGTGAACTGCAGGTGCGAGAGAATATAGGTGCGGATATCGCCCTTTGTCAGATCGTGATGCGTTTCCCGGAGCGATTCGGGCCTGAAGTCTGATGAATTTCGGAGCATCCGTTCCAATTCGGCCCATTCTTCATCCTGAATGTAGCGGGGCTTGGCACGAAGCCCCTGGAGCAGATGATTCTGCCCCACGAGCGCCTGCATCATCACATAGGAATCCAGTTCACCGGCAGGCCCCCCTCCGGCGTTAGGGACGAATCCTTCCCGCGCATCGTTTCCGGCGTGGATGACCATCAGGAAGGCCCTGACATTCTTACCCAGGATTTCACTCACCTGCGGGATGGTTAACTGGCTCCCGCCGCAGGTGCAGGTTGAGGCAAGCCCCAGAGCCACCAGAACGAGTTGATAATAAAGCATTTCAGCCTCGTCCACTTGCAGGCCGAAGGTCTCTGCGATGGCCGAAAGGCTCTCCGCCTTGAAGCCGACATAGGCATCGATGTACTCTTTATAAGAAGTGGGCGGCATCTTCGATTCCATAATCATGGAGAACAGCTGTGGCTCGTCCATGGCGAACCAGATAAGGGCTATCCCGAAGCCCTTGAACGGAGGGTTGAGGGCAAAGCCTTCTCCTACGCGCTTCCTGTACAGTTCTCTTGCTTCCTCCCGGACGGCATCACGGACACCCTGGATGGATCCGAAAGAAGAGAAGATGGCACTGGCGCCGCAGCCAAGGCGGGCGCAGAGGTTTCTGGCCGTCAGGAGCGAGGGCCCTCCGGAGCGCACCAAATCAAGGGCTGCGGAAAGGATTCTTTCTTTTGTTACAGTAACCGGTCTTGCCATAATTGTGTTCCGAAACAGTTCGGTGCAAAGATAGAAAACACAGTAGTATTGTCCAAGGATTGCCAGATGTAAAAGGCTGGATTGTCCACATATTTGTCCATATCGTTTTTTTATTTCGGAACACCGGATACACTAACTTTGCAAGTGAAATAATATGGACAAACGATGAAACGACTGATTGTACTGTTAACGATTGCAACCCTATCGCTTCCTTGTCTGGCAAAGGACGATTGGAAGGGGAAAGTAATTGATGAAAAAGGCGAGCCTGTAGCATACGCCAACGTGGCAATCCTCTCTCCGGCCGATTCTACGGTCGTGTGCGGTGTCGTCACCCAGGAGGACGGCACCTTCAATATAGTGACCAGTGAGACGGACGGCATCATGATGGTGGCCATGCTGGGTTACAGGACAGTGTATCTCGCTCCTGTCGATGGCGCCGTGATTACCCTCTCCGATGATATGCAGATGCTGGAAGGCGCTGTGGCGAGCGCCGTTATGCCAAAGACCAAACTCACGGGTGAAGGATTGCAGACAAATGTACGCGGCTCTGTGCTGGAAAATGCGGGCAGCGCCAAGGACGTGCTTTCCAAAACGCCGGGACTTATCAAGGGGCAGAACGGTTTGGAGGTGATTGGCAAAGGCGCGCCACTGGTGTATATCAATGGAAGGAGAGTCTCGGGCAGCACGGAACTCGACCGCCTCCAAAGTAATGAAATCCAGAGCGTCGAGGTAATAACCAATCCGGGAGCACAATACGATGCCACAGTACGGGCTGTAGTGCGAATCAAGACCGTCAAGCGGCAGGGAGACGGATTCGGATTCAATCTGAATGCTTCCGACGCACAGTCTTTGAGATGGGCAAAGGGCAACGATCCCTTCGGGGCCGTCAATGTGAACTACCGCACGGGAGGATGGGACTTCTTCGGTGGGGTTAACTATGCCCGAAATACATCCCGGCAGGAAAGCGTGTTGGAGAAGAAGACGTTCGGCGTCACCGACGGCGGGGACGACTGGCTCTTCGAGAACAAGGGGACGCTCCTGAACGAATACATCGGAAGTTCTCTCTATGGCAATGCCGGAGTGAACTGGCAGATGGCCGATAACCATTTCCTTGGCGGCAAGGTGGAGTGGGGCCGTCACCTGACCTACAATGTCCGTACGGAAGTGAACGACAACGTCTTTGAAAACGGGACGCTGACAGACAAGCTGAATACGGTCTCGGAGGACATCATCGGCGACAGGATCCCGTATAATCTCGGTGCTAACATCTATTATAACGGCGTCGTGGGAGGTAAACTCGGGATTGACGTGAACCTGGATTACTACGGTACCGACGACAGTTCAAAATCGGCATCTGAGGAAGCCAGCGAAATGACCCACGACGCCGCCATCAACAGCGCCAGTAACAACGCGGGGCGGATGTACGCCGTCAAGGCGGTGCTTTCCTATCCCATCTGGAAAGGACAGTTGCAGGCTGGAACGGAGGATACTTTTTCCCGTCGCACGGACAATTATTCGGTCGAGGGGATCGACATCCCGGCTTCGAAGGCCACGGTGAAGGAAGACAACATTGCCGGATTTGCCTCCTACGGTTTCTATATCCCGCAGGTGGGACAGTTCAGCGCGGGGGTGCGCTACGAGTGGGTGCGTTATGCCTATGCAGATGCGGTGACGCCCGCAAACAACATCACAAGGGACTACGGAAACTGGTTCCCCAACGTTTCCTATGCGGGGGTTATCGGCCAGAATACGAAGAACCCTGTCCAGGTTATGCTCAATTACAGCGCCAAAACCAGCCGGCCGCATTATGGGAACCTGTCCAGTGCAATACGCTATAACAGCCGATACATCTGGCAGAGCGGCAATGCCCAGTTGCAGCCGGAGCTGTCCCATAATATCGGCATTTCCGCCGTGTGGAAGTTCGTTACGCTAATGGTCAACTATTCCCGTACGGATCGTGCCATTGTCACCTGGTCGGCTCCTTACGGGGACGATGGCGTAGTGCTGGTGAAGCCCCGTAACATTGAAACGCCATTCCGCATGATGTCGGCCTATGTCAATCTGACTCCAACCGTGGGCCCCTGGAATATGAATTATACAGTCGGCGTGCTGCCTCAGTGGTTCACCATCAATGCCCCGGATCCCCGTGAGGCATCCGGCGTACGCGTGACCACGTTCAACGGTAAGCCCATCTTCTTTGCCCAGCTTTTCAATACCTTCACCGTGAAGGGGGGATGGCAGTTTGAACTGGGAGGCGTGTTTATGAGTCCCGGCTATTCCCGGAACCTGTATATGACCAACTGGTTTGTCGACCTCAGTGTGGCCGTGCAGAAGACGCTCCTCCGTGACGGTTCGCTTGTTTTGCGCCTGGAAGGAGCAGACCTTACGCGCAATGCATTTTTCAGCCCCTATTCCGACTTCGGCAGCCATACCATCATGCAGACCAACCTGCTGGATATGCAGAAAGTTAAACTCTCTGTCCGTTACAGCTTCAACACCGCCCAGAGCAAGTACCGCGGCAGCGGCGCCGGCGCCGACAATAAGGCCAGAATGTAATGTACTTTTATTATGAAGACATTGGTTTTAAATACATTAGGTAAAGAAGCCCTTGATCAGGTAAATGCTCTGATTAAAGACAAAGAAGTGGAGGTTGTCGATACTTCAGACATGAAGATCGCACATTGCATGGGTTGTAACCAGTGCTGGCTGAAGACTCCGGGCATTTGCGTCATCAAAGACGATTATGAAAAAATCATAAAAAAACTGGTCGAGACAGAAAACCTATGGATTGTCTCCGATACACGCTTTGGTTTCCTGGACTATAAAGGCAAACGGGTGATAGATCGCATTATGCCCATGCTGAATATGACTGTCTGTTTTCGGGATGGCTGGATGCGCCATAAGCTACGTTACCACGCATTGAATATCGGATTGCTGTACAAAGGTGCTGCCGACCAGGCAATGATGGAGGACTGGTGCAAGCGTACGGCTGCGAATATTGGCGGACAATCGTTGGGCGCGATAGCCCTGGATCCCCAATCTGCCATTTCGAGCGAAGCCAGGGAATCTCCCGTTATGCCCGGCCCGATCAAGCATCTCGTTATCATCAATGGCAGCCCACGTGTGGCAAAGTTCAGCAACACGGACAAAATAATCCATTCATTCGTCAAAGGGCTGGAAGAAACTGGCATCACCTGGGAACTCCACAATCTCTCCAATCGTAAGGAATGGGATGCTGCTCGTGAAGCCTTTCTTACCCACGACCATATCCTTATAGCCTTTCCGCTCTATGTAGAATGTGTCCCCAGCCTGATGCTGGAATTCCTGTCCACCCTGCCTGCAGAGCGTAAAGTGCCCGGCCAGCTTTCCTTCCTGCTGCATGGCGGCATGGACGAAGGCAACGAGTTCCGCCTGGCGGAGCGCTTCCTCCAGAAGCTTCCCGCCCAGCTGGGCTGCAGCTACGGAGGAACGCTTATCAAGGGCGGCAGCTTCCGTATCCGCACCACTACGGACGAAGAGCGGGCCAAGATGGTAGCCCCGTGGCCCCCCATGGGCAAGTTGTTTGCCCAAAAAGGTACTTTCCTTACTCCGGAGGCCGAACGCTTTATCGGCCCGGAGCAATACCCATGGATTCTTCGCAAGCTGGTAAGCCTGCTGTTTTTGAAGAAAGTGAACGGAGAATTTGATAACTTTGCAAAAGGCTGGGGTTGTACCCGTCCGCTGAACGATAAACCTTATGTACAATAATTATGGATATGAAATTTTGCCAGAGCTGCGGCATGCCGCTGAACGACCAGGTGCTGGGCACCAATGCCGACGGCAGCAAGAACGAAGACTACTGCATGTACTGCTACAAAGATGGCAAATTCCTGCAGGAATGCACCATGGAAGAAATGATAGAGCACTGCGCTCAGTTTGTCGATGAGGTAAACAAGGGCCTTCCCCAGCCCATTACGAAGGAAGAATACATCGGCCAGATGAAGATGTATTTCCCGCACCTGAAGCGTTGGCAAAAGTCGTTGGCCATCGGCGGGGACACACCTGAAAATCCGGCCCTGGCTGGCGTCAAGGACCTCATCGCCCGGATGTCCGACACGCTGCCCATTGCTTACATCTCATCAGTAGATAATGAGGGTTATCCCTGCACCAAGGCCATGCTGGCTCCGCGCAAGCGTGAGGGCATCAAGGTGTTCTATTTTACCACCAACACCTTCTCACTGCGGGTAGCCCACTACAAGGCTAATCCCAAAGCCAGCATCTATTTCTGCGATGCCAAGGGATTTAAGGGCATGATGCTCAGAGGCACGATGGAGGTGCTCACTGATGCCGCTTCGAAGGAAATGATTTGGCGCAAAGGCGATACGCAGTACTATCCCGGCGGCGTAACCGACCCCAACTACTGCGTCCTCAAATTCACCGCCATCGACGGTCGCTTCTACAGCGATTTCTACCCCCGCAGTTTCGTTCTTTAGATTCAGCAACAATCTCATCATATGGGTTATAGAAAAGAGGCTATAGAATGCGTTAAGAATCATGTCCTCCCATTACATAAGCAAATCTATACCAAGTATGATGGGGATTTCGACAGGATCTACTCGGAAGGATACAATAGCAAGTCGTATCAGGGCAGGGTGATTGAGCCGGGGAAGGTTTATGAACTGAGTTATCTGGAATGTTCCTGCCCCAAGGTGAAGTGCGGGCTCAGGAGCAATCCGGAGCAATGCGAGTGTTCCCGGCAAAGCATATTATTCATTCTTTCGCAGCTTGAGCCTGACAGTCGGTTCGATGTCCGGATTGTGAATACGATACTCCGGGGAAGCGAACGTTGCACTTTCAGGATAGTAAGATATCCGGTATGAAGCGATTGCCGAATGTCATATCGGCGCTCAGGGTAGCAGGCTCTATCGGCCTGTTGTTTTGCGATGTGGCCGGATGGATGTTCTGGGCGCTCTATGCGTTGTGTGGCATCAGTGATATGGTTGACGGCCCTCTGGCCAGGAACCTTCAAGCAGAAAGCAAAACGGGAGCCGTCTTGGATAGTGTAGCTGATATCGTATTCG
>CAMZCW010000025.1 GCA_947305045.1 uncultured Bacteroidales bacterium
AAAAATGCGATTCTTAGAGGCTTCGAAAAACGGATCCTTTTTCAGCGGCCTCTTTTATGCAGCCAACCTTTTGCAGTCATTCGGCCTTGTAGCATGCTCTGCCATCTTTTATGTGTCAAAGGTTGGCCCCATAAAAACCAGCCATTGACAAAAACACGACCAACCTTTTGCAGGTGAGCCGTGTCGTCCTTTAAAAAGGCCCAAAACAAGGACGAGAGGGGAGAAAGAAGGCTGTCGTCCACAAATCCGGGTTAAAACAAGGACGAGAAGGGGTGTGACATGCAATATGTCGAATATTTTTAATACATTTGTGGTAAAGAAGTTATTATGCGTAAAACATTATTACTCGTGCTGGTGGCGGCCCTGACGGTTGGTTGTGGGCAGCGGGCATTTACCCCGGTGGAAAGAGCCCTGATTCTGGAATCGGATTCCCTGATGTATGTGACAACCATTGATGTGGCGGCGGATAGTGCCATTCTGCGAGCGATCAGCATGGATTTAACCCCTCGTGAGCTCGCCAGCCCAGAGCTTGAGGTCCTTCTGGGCAAAATGCTGTACACCGTGCAGCATCCCACCCAGGACGGCGTGGGCATTGCCGCGCCGCAGGTGGGCCTGAACAAGCGCATTGTCTGTGTGCAGCGCTTCGACAAGCCCGGAGAACCCTTCGAGGGCTACCTGAACGCGCACATAGACAGTTTGGGCGGAGAGATAGCTGTGGGCCCGGAAGGATGCCTGTCCATCCCCGGCAAGCGCGGCCTGGTTCCCCGGCATACCCAGGTGCGGATCCGTTATGTGGCTCCAGGGAACAGTGAGGAACGCACGGAGGAGGTTGAAGGCTTTACGGCCGTTATTTTCCAGCACGAGATAGACCATCTGGATGGGATCCTGTATATTGACAGGGCGGATTCGGTGTTCGTATCACAGCGGTAGGAGATGCCCGGTCGGAGGCCGGGCATGACGCTGTGTGTTGTCCATGTCGGGAAAAAATAGTACATTTGTAAGATTAAAGAAGAAGTTATGAAAGAATTAGCTGCAAAGTACAGTGCCGCACAGGTAGAAGACAAATGGTACCAGTATTGGCTGGACCATAAGTTTTTCCACAGCGAACCCAATGAAAAACAGCCATATACCATTGTGATCCCGCCGCCCAACGTGACGGGTATCCTGCACATGGGCCACGTCCTTAACAATACCCTGAACGATGTCCTTGTCCGCAAAGCCCGCATGGACGGCAAAAACGCCTGCTGGGTGCCCGGAACGGACCATGCTTCCATTGCCACGGAAAGCAAGGTGGTGGCTAAGCTCAAGGGCATGGGGATTGCCAAGGAGGATATCGGCCGGGAAGAATTCCTCAAGCACGCCTGGGAATGGAAAGAAGAGCATGGCGGCATTATCCTGCAGCAACTGAAGAAGTTAGGCTGCTCCTGCGACTGGGACCGTACCCGCTTTACCATGGAGCCCGCCCTGAGTGAAGCAGTAATCAACACCTTTGTGTATTTCTACAAGAAAGGCTGGATATACAAAGGCGTACGCATGGTGAACTGGGATCCGGAGGCCCTCACTGCCGTGAGCGATGATGAAGTTATCCACAAGGACACCAAGAGCCATTTCTATCACCTGAAATACTTTATTTCCGACGGCAACGGCAATCCCACGGACAAGTACCTGGTCATTGCCACCACCCGTCCGGAAACCATCATGGCGGATGCCGCCATTTGTGTGAATCCCAAGGACGAGCGCCACTTCTGGCTCAAGGGAAAGAAGGTGCTCATTCCGCTGATCAACCGCGAAATCCCCGTGATTGAGGACGATTACGTGGAGATGGACTTCGGTACCGGTTGCCTTAAGGTTACCCCAGCGCACGACGTCCACGACTATGAAATTGGCCTGCGTCACAACCTTCCCGTGCTGGAAATCATTGACGACCACGGTAAACTGAACGAAAAAGCCCAGATTTTGGTGGGCGAGGACCGCTTTGTGGCCCGCAAGAAGATTGTGAAAATGCTGGAAGAAGCCGGTAACCTGGTCAAGGTGGAAGACTACACCTCTCCGGTAGGCTATTCCGAGCGTACAGATGCCGTCATTGAGCCCAAACTGAGCGCCCAGTGGTTCCTGAAGATGGAAACCCTGGCGGGGATGGCCCTGGAAACCGTAGCAAGCGGCCGTACGCAGTTTATCCCGGAGAAATACGTGAACACCTACAGACACTGGATGGAAAATGCCAGAGACTGGTGTATTTCCCGCCAGCTGTGGTGGGGCCAGCGCATCCCGGCCTACTATCTGCCGGATGGCAGTTATGTGGTAGAAGCCACGCCGGAAGCCGCCTTAAAGGCCGCCCAGGCCATCAACCCGGCCATCACGGCTGCTGACCTTAAGCAGGACGAGGACGTACTGGATACCTGGTTCAGCAGCTGGCTCTGGCCCATCTCCGTGTTCGACCCGGAGAAGCCCGGTCATCCGGACCACCAGCCCAACAAGGACCTGGCCTACTATTATCCCACCAACGACCTGGTGACGGGCCCGGACATCATCTTCTTCTGGGTGGCCCGCATGATTATGGCCGGCGAGGAATTCATGGGCAAGGAGCCCTTCTCCAACGTGTATTTCACCGGCATCGTGCGTGATAAACTGGGCCGGAAGATGAGTAAAACGCTGGGCAACAGCCCCAATCCGCTGGAACTCATCGAAAAATATGGTGCAGACGCCGTCCGCATTGGCATGCTGCTGTGCTCCAGCGCCGGCAACGACATCTTCTACGATGAGGCCCAGGTGCAGCAGGGCGCAGCCTTCTGCAACAAGATTTGGAACAGTTACCGCCTGGTAAAAGGCTTCCAGGTGAGCCCGGACGTGCAGCAGAGCCCTGTTGCCGCCAAGGCCATCGAGTGGTTCAACGCCAAGCTCTCGGAAACCGTAGCCCTGGTAGAAGACCACTACAGCAAGTTCCGCATTTCGGACGCGCTCATGACCATTTACCGCCTCTTCTGGGACGACTATTGCTCCTGGTATCTGGAGGCCATTAAACCGGCTTTTGGCAGCCCTGTAGATCCTGCTACCCATAACGCTACCCTGGGCTTCTTCGAGGCCCTCTTAAAGCTCATTCACCCGGTAATGCCCTTCATTACGGAAGAACTTTGGCAGGACATTGCTCCCCGAGAGGAAGGGGAGACCATCATGTACGCCGCTACGCCCAAGGCACAGACATACAAACAAGAGGTCCTGGACCACTTTGCCCTTGCCATGGAGACAGTGAACGGCGCCCGTGGCGTTCGCAGCCAGCGCAACCTTCCTCCCAAGGAACAGCTGAACCTCAAGATCAAAGGCGCTTTCCCGGCCGATATGATTCCCGTGGTGGAAAAACTTTCCAACTGCTCCGTAGAAACTGTGTCGGATTTCGGTGGCGCACAAGGCGTGGGATTCATGGTCCGCACCCTGGAAATGTTCGTGGTTCTGGAAGGTAAAGTGAACGTGGCGGAAGAGCTTGAAAAAGCACAAAAGGAACTCCTGTACCAGCAGCAGTTCCTGGAGAATGTGCGCAAAAAACTCTCCAACGAACGTTTTGTAGCCAATGCTCCGGCCGCCGTCATAGAGAACGAGCGCAAGAAAGAGGTGGATTCGCTCTCCAAGATTGAAAGCCTACAGGCAA
This sequence comes from uncultured Bacteroidales bacterium, assembly GCA_947305045.1. The sequence continues at coordinate 3,644 of CAMZCW010000025.1, forward strand.
AGATTAAATCTTTGGAAACGAATAAGTAAAACATAATTGTTAATTACTGTAACATTTTTGTTATGGCAATATTCAAGACAACATTTCCTGTCCGGTACTATGAAACCGACCAAATGGCGGTGGTGCATCACTCCAATTATGTCCGCTATTTTGAGTTGGCCCGGGACGAGATGATGGTGCAGCTGGGCTTCCCCATTGAGCGCTGTGAAAAGGAATTAAAAGTCCTGGTCCCTATTGTCTCCCTGGAGTGTCATTTCCGGCATCCGGCCCGGATGGGGGATGTGCTCACCGCCACTGCGGAAGTCACCCGCGTCCCCATGGCCAAGATGCTCATCAAGCAGGCTGTTTACAATCAGGACGGCGTACTTTGTGCAGAGGGGGCGGTCACCCTGGGCTTCCTGGACAGCGCCACTTTTACGCCCATCCGCTGCCCGGAAATCATCACGGAACTTTTTGAAAAACATATTAACGACAAATAATAGTATGGTCGCGTATCCGCTCATCATGATTGGTACCTGGGAAATTGTTGCCATCGTACTGCTGGTTGTGCTCTTGTTTGGCGGGAAGAAGATTCCCGAGCTCATGAAGGGCCTTGGTAAGGGTGTGAAAAGCTTCAAGGAGGGGATGAACGAGGTGGAGAAAGAAGTGAAAGACGCCGTTAAGGAGGACGATCCTAAAAAGGAAGAGAAGTAAAGGTGGCAGTCCAGGACAGTGAAATGTCCTTCTGGGACCACCTGGAGGCCCTGAGAGGAACCCTGCTCCGCTCGGCGGTGGCGGTGTGCCTGTGCTCGCTGGTCTTTCTGGCCTTCCCGCGTCAGCTTTTCTATGCGGTCCTCTGGCCCACGCAACCGGATTTTATCCTGTACAGCCTGCTGGGACTGCCTTTCCAGATGACGCTCATCAATACGGAAGTATCGGCCCAATTCTTTATGCACCTGAAGGTGAGCATGCTCTGCGGGCTGGTGATCGCGTTTCCGTATGTGGTTTATGAAATCTGGAAGTTTGTGGCACCGGCGCTGTATGCGCATGAACTCAAGGCGGTGAAAAAAGGCTTCCTGTTGTCATCAGGGCTGTTTTACCTGGGCGTTGCGGTGGGGTATTTTGTGGTGCTGCCCGTTTGCCTGATGTTTTTCATGAATTATACGGTGAGCGAAACCATTGCCAATACCATTACGCTGGGCTCCTACATGTCGCTTTTCACCTCCATGGTGTTCCTGATCGGGCTGCTGTTCGAGTTTCCCACCGTCATTCTGGTGCTCTCCAGCCTGGGCGTTGTGCACAGAGCCCAGCTCCGGAAACTGCGGAAGTACGCCTTTATTACTGTGCTCATTATCAGCGCATTAATTACGCCCAGTGACCCTTTTTCCATGTTTGTGTTGTCCATTCCGCTGTATGGCCTGTACGAACTGTCCATCCTTTTATGTAAAAAAGACGCATGATATCCATCAATAATGTAACCGTGTCCTTTGGCAGCTGGAATTTACTGGACTGCATCAATTTCCACATCAGCGAAACTGACAAGATTGGCCTGGTGGGGAAGAACGGTGCCGGCAAATCCACGCTCATGAAGCTGATTACGGGAGAACAGGCGCCCACGAGCGGCAGTATCGACAAGCCGTCATCGCTCAAGATGGGTTATTTGCCGCAAATCATGGAGCATCATCGCGGGCATACGGTGCTGGACGAGGCCCTGTCGGTGTTCAACTATATCCAGGAGATGGAAGGGGAGCTGGCCGTTATTACGGAAAAGCTGGCGGAACGCACGGATTACGAGTCGCCGGCCTATGTGGCGCTGATTGACCGGATGAATGCCCTGAACGACCGTCTGTCACTGGAATCGGGCCTGTCGCCGCGTGCGCAGGCGGAAAAGGTACTCTTTGGCCTGGGTTTCAAGGCCGATGAACTGGACCGGCTCACGGAAACCTTCAGCCAGGGCTGGAACATGCGCATCGAACTGGCCAAAATCCTCCTCTCGCAGCCGGATGTACTGCTCCTGGACGAACCCACCAACCACCTGGACATTGAATCCATTGAGTGGTTCGAGGACTATTTGAAGTCTTTCCGGGGCGCGGTGCTGCTGGTCTCGCACGACCGCAAGTTCCTGGACAACGTGACCACTCGTACCGTAGAAATCCTCCTGGGCCATGTGAATGACTATAAAGTGCCTTATAGCCAGTATGTTACGCTTAGAACCGAACGGATTGCCCAGCAGACCGCCGCGTATGAGAACCAGCAGCGGATGATAGAGAAGACGGAAGATTTCATCAACCGTTTCCGCTACAAGCCCACCAAGAGCAACCAGGTCCAGTCGCGCATCAAGGCACTGGAAAAGTTGGAGCGGATAGAGATTGATGAGAGCGACAATGCGACACTTTCCCTGAAGTTTCCGCCGGCGCAGCGCTCCGGAGACGTGGTCTTCAAGGGGACCGATCTTACGGTAGGGTATCCGCAGAAGGTGGTGTTCCGCGATGCGCAGATTGAGATCAAGCGGGGAGAGAAAGTGGCGCTCATCGGCCGGAATGGCGAGGGAAAAACGACGCTCATGCGCGTGATTATGGGCGAGTTGGAGCCCAAGGCCGGAGAGGCCAAAGTGGGGCACAATGTGAAAATTGGCTATTATGCCCAGAACCAGGAGGACATCCTGGACCCCTCGGAGACCGTTTTCGGCACCCTGGACCGTATCGCGGTGGGGGAGATTCGCACTAAACTGAGAGACCTTCTGGGCGCATTCCTGTTCAAGGGAGAGGATATCGACAAGAAAGTGTCCGTCCTCAGTGGCGGTGAACGGGCCCGCCTGGGCATGGCCAAGCTTATGCTCAGCCCGTATAACGTGCTGGCGCTGGATGAGCCCACCAACCATATGGATATCCGTTCAAAAGATATCCTGAAACAGGCGCTGAAGGCCTTTGACGGCACGTTAATTGTGGTGTCCCATGACCGTGATTTCCTGGACGGGCTGGTGGACAAGCTGTACGAATTCCGGGACGGGAAAGTGACCGAGCACCTGGGGAGCGTTCAGGAATTCCTGCAAAAACGCAAACTGGAGAGTCTGCAGGAACTGGAACGGAAGCAGCCGGCGGAAGAAAAACCGGCGGAAAAGCCTGTTAAAGAGCAGGCCAGGCAGTTCCAGCAGCAAAAGTTTGTGTCCAAGGAACAACGTAAGTTGCAAAACCGGGTAAGCTTCCTGGAGAAGGAGATAGCCCGCAGGGAAGGCCGGATGGGGGAGATAGAGAAACGGCTGAGTGCCCCGGGGCCGCAGGATGACGTAATGGAACTCACGCGGGAATACCTGGAGCTCAAACGCGCCCTGGATGCGGACACTGATGAATGGACCTCTTTAATGGAACAACTTGACAACTAATTATTTAACGATATGAATAAAATTATTGGCAAACTTCTGTGCCTTGCCGTTCTGGCAAGTGCGTTTGTTTTCCCTGCCCAGGCGCAGTTTACCACCCAGCTGGAGGAAACTACGCTGCCTGTCGGGGAATTTTCTTCCCTGAACGTGGACGGCGATTTCGAAATCGTCCTTTCCAAGGGTTCCTATGGCGTACGCATGACCTCCGACAAAAACCTGATGCCCTACATACAGGTCTATGTACGTTCCAATACACTTTATATCACCTATGATGAGAAGGCGGTTCCCAAGGATGTCAAGAAACTCTACAAAGGAAAGAATGCACCCACGCCTGTGTTCCGTGCGGTTGTCTCCATGCCCCAGTTGAACGGGTTCACGCTGGATGACAATGTGGTTTTGTCCGCAACAGATGATTTCTTTGGCGCTGACGCCGTTCTCACCATGAGCGGAAAGGCCCAGGTACGCAACCTGAATCTGCGGGCCAAATCCCTCACGGTAAACATGAAGAAAAACACCCAGGCCGTCCTTTTCCTCCATGCCGATGAGACAATGGAGTTGAATACGGACGACAAAGCTATGCTGAAAGTTTCGGAAAGAGCCCGTGAAATTGTCTTGAATGCAAAAGGCAGCTCCGACAACGCTATTTCCGGTGACTGCAAGACCCTGACCCTGAATCTGAGCGAAAAGTCCACGACCAATGTGACGCAGCGCACGAATAATACCACCCTGAATGTAGGCGGCTCATCCAAACTGAATTTGAACGGAGCGGCTGAATTCCTGGAAATCAAGGGAGACAAGAATGCAGAAGTGGAAGCCGCAGCATTCCCGGTCAAGAACCTGAAGGCGGAGATGAATGGCGGCAAGGTGAACGTGGCTGTGGAGAAAGAACTGAATGTTACCTTGCAGGGAGGTAGCGCCCTGTTCTATACCGGTTCTCCCGTCATCCTCGTCAACAAGATTGTCAAGTCCACATTGGCTCCTGCCGGCACTGTAAAATAATAATGTACGATTCGCATGTCGATACGCCTTCCCAGCTCATCCGGCTGCGGAATATAGGCATAGACAACCCGCATGCGCACGTGGATTTTCCCAAGCTACGGAAAGGCGGTGTAAACGGTTCGTTTTTCGCGCTGTATACACCGGCTTCCCTGGCTCCGGATGCCGCCACGCGCTATGCGCTGGAAATGTTGGCTGCGGTTTATGACGCCGTGGATGCCAATCCGGACTATGCAGCCCTGGCGTTTTCGCCTCAGGAGGCGGCCCGGAACAAGGCCGACGGGCTCATTTCCATTTTTATGGGCATGGAGAACGGGGCGCCTATTCAGGAGTCCTTGCCGCTTTTACGCACGTTTTATCGCCTTGGAGTGAGTTATATGACACTGACCCATAATGGGGACAATGCCATTGCCGACAGTGCCGCAGAAGGCCTCAAATGGGGCGGACTCAGCCCCTTCGGTAAACAGGTGGTGGCAGAAATGAATGCCCTGGGCATGATGATCGATGTGTCCCATGCCTCCGACAAAACCTTCTGGGACTGCCTCAACTTGTCCCAGGCGCCCATTGTAGCTACGCATTCCTGCTGCAGGGCCCTGTGCGGACACAGGCGCAATCTCACGGACGAGATGCTGCAGGCGCTGGGAGAGAAAGACGGCTACGTGGGCGTCAACTTTTATCCCGCTTTCCTGAGTGACCGTTTTGCCAGTAATCCGGCCGATGCCGCCCTCCTGGACGAAGCCGATGCCGTAGAAGCCCGCTTCATTGACAATCCTGCCGACCGCGATCGGCAGGATGCCTGGAACCGGATGCAGGACCGCCTGCTGGAAATGCCGCGTCCGGGTGTAAAAGAGGTTGTGGATCACATAGATCACGCCGTCCGTTTTGCCGGCATTGACCATGTGGGAATCGGGACCGATTTTGATGGAATCCCGGTGCCGCCGGCAGGGCTGGAAGATGTCTCCAAACTGCCTGTCCTGTGGGACGAAATGCGGCGCCGCGGGTACTCGGAAACGGACATAGAGAAGGTATCCGGCGGTAATTTGATGGCGGTTTGGCAAAAAATCGTAAAATGCTCTGAATTAGCGGATTAGCGTTAATTTAGCAAAAAGTAACACAAATGTTATAACCTCTAACATTTGTGTTACTTTTGTTGTCTATCAATGCTATAACTCCTCTTGCAGGGTCAGACGCAGGAAGTTGAGGGCAGAGGCCGCAAAACGCTCGATATTGCGTTTGCGGTCGTTCTTGTAACAGTAACGGACAGTGCGTGTTCCCTGCGGTCCGGCCACTCCAATCCATACGGTTCCCACCGGGTTGAACGCATCCCCGGAAGGGCCGGCCAGGCCGGTGGTGGATACGGCGTAATCGCTGCCGGTAAGCCGACGGACGCCCTCCGCCATGGCGGCGGCTACTTCGCTGCTCACCACGCCTTTTTCCCGGATAACGGAAGGGGATACCCCCAATACGGTTTCTTTCACGGAAATGGCATAGGAAGTGACCGATCCCAGGAAGTAGGCCGAGGAACCGGGAACGGAAGTAATCAGGTGCGCAATCTCTCCGCCCGTGCAGGATTCCGCCACGGAAAGGGTTTTTCCGGCTGCTTTTAAAAGCTCGCCTATGGTAGTTTCCAGGTTGGAATCCTTGTTGGCATAAATCAGTGATCCCAGGAGGTTTTTCAACTGTGCCAGCTGTGCTTCCATGCGGGCCTCCTGCTCCCGGGCGTTTCCACCGTAAACGGACAGACGCAGACGGATACCCGTGAGCGGGTTGGGAAGATAGGCCAGGTGCATATGGGCCGGAAGGGCGTCTTCCCAGGGGGCAATTTTCTCGGACAAGGCCGATTCCGCTATCCCGTACACCATGATATTCCGGTGCAGGATGCTGTCCAGCGGCTGATGGCTGCGGATGTCCTCCATGATGGCCGGAATAGCGCCTACGGCTTCATGCGGCACACCGGGAAGCGCATAGAGCGTACCGCCGCCACGGACATTCCTGAATACCATGATGGGAGCGGTTCCAAGTTGGTTGACAATGACTTCTGCGGTATCGGGGACCTCTGCCTGGGCCAGGTTGGAGGGCAGCACGTCCAGGCCGCGGTTCTGGAGGATTTTGTGGACCATTTCCAGCTGACCGGGGTGTGTTACCATGCCCTTTGAACCGGTGATTTCACCCAGTACGGCCTTGGTGATATCGTCCTTGGTGGGCCCCAGGCCGCCAGTGGAGATAACAATGGCATTTTGAGCCAGTTCGCGGCTCAGGATGGTGGCGATTTCCGTTTTGTCGTCGCCCAGCGAAATCATGCGTTTTACATGGATACCGGCCTGTTCCAGGGCCAGGGCTAGTTGGGAGGAATTGGTGTCTATCACCTGTCCGATGAGGATTTCATCACCGATGGTACATATGCAGGCGTCAATCATTCTTTAGGGGATTTTCAAGCGTTTTAAGCAGTTTTTTCAGGCATAGCGAGCGGAGTTCCGTCAGCACCAGCGATGCGCCGTCCTGCAGTTCCTGCAGGGCTTCTGTTGCGTTTTTAGCAACGCCGATAACCGGCACGCGATGCTGGCATTCCTGCAGTGTCATGCGTACTCTTTCCGGATCCGGCGCCACCAGACCGTCCAGACCGGACATGCGGGCATGGCTGCATAGCGGGCGAAGTTCGCCCGGGGTTTCCGCGTGGGACAGCCGTAAAAATACAGGGGTATATCGCTCATAACAGAGACGAAGGCCCACAATTTCGTCGATTAATTCCGTGATGTCGGAGATGTCTGCCGAGCGGATGCCGTTGTCTGAATCTGGGTCCAGGATAATGAAATGGGCAAAGTCGTAAAGCAGGGAGAAAGAATGGACGATGTCGTTGGTCAGGTTGACGGCAATGGTGTTTTGCCTGGCGAACTCTTGCAGTTTTGTGATCCATTCAATCAGGTTTTCCTGGGGGGGCGTAGTCACGGTAAAACCGGGCTTTGGGGCCCATAGAGAGCACTTTTTGCGCCATTCAGGTCCCTGAATAAGTCCTATAGGATTCGCAAAATTGAGTCCCGCGACCTCCAGGGCGAGTGATTTTTTCTTTCTCATGCTGCAAAAATAGCAAAATTATTCGGATGCGCGGAATTCCTGAAAGGTATTGTCATCATAATAGACAATAATCTTCTCCAGCTTGCGAGGTTCTGGCTGTACGGGCATGGAAAAGAGTTCCAGCTGAGTCGGATCCTGGGTTTCTTCCGGTAAAACGTCCCTGTACATCCGGCCTTTGCCGGTGAGGAGCCATTCCAGGTTTAAGCGGGGGAAGTGCAGCAGCAGACTTTCCAGAAAATCGTAGCCGGGTTTGTTGCGTCCGGCCAAAATATGGGAGACGCTTCCGCGCGCGACGGAGAGGGTATCCGCAAATTGGGTTTGCGTGAGATTTTCGGCCTGCAAAAACTGTAAAAGACGACGATTCATTTTTCTAAACCTTGCGGTTACAAAGTTAAACAAGTTATTTCAGAAATGCAAACATCGGGAAAGGGGAGGCTATGTATACAAATGTGAAAACGGCAAAAATATAATTCATGTATTACTATCGGTTATATTAATATATCATTTGATTAATAATTAATTAAATAATATTTTTATGCCATAAAATGCCCTTGTGACGCCCGTCCTGAGTTCCATGATGTGCTCTCTGTTGCTACATCCTTACTCTTTTCTTTAATTCGCTATCATAATCCGTTGAAAATCCGTCTAATACGCATTTGCTAAAATGCGACATAACCTTTTCTTATGATATTTTAGCAGACCTTTTAGCGAGTCTGTTACGGGGTTGACCGAATTTTACAGAGCGAAATAAAAATTGTCAAAATTGAATTTCATTTTTGTAAACTTTAAGGGCACGAAATTTTTATTTTTCCTGAGATTTCGGTATTTGCAAGAATAGCTGTACATTTGCATGAAATTTACAAATCTGATGATACCTGAAATTCATATTGAGGACTATAATTATGGCCTGGAGGATGCTAGAATAGCGAAATATCCCCTCTCGGAACGTGATGCGTCCAAACTTCTGCATTATAAAGATGGAACGGTAAACGAATATGTGTTCCGTCAGTTGCCGGATTTGTTGCCATCCGGCGCCCTCATGGTATTCAACGACACCAAAGTGGTTCCCGCGCGTTTGCATTTTGAGCGTGAAACCGGTGCGCATATAGAAATCTTTTGCCTGGAACCAGTTCAGCCCGTAGAATACAACACTGCATTCGCTGCAACGGAAACATGCTGCTGGAAATGTGTGATTGGCAATGCAAAAAAGTGGAAACAGGATGTCCTGCACCTCTATAATTCTGAAAACAGGTCCGATATCACCTCTTTAGGCCTGGAAGCCCACCTGGAACAGCGGGACGGCCAGACAGGCGTGGTGCGTTTTGTCTGGAAGGACGGCTCTGCGTTTTCCCGTGTGCTGGAGATTGCCGGAACCGTGCCTATTCCGCCCTATTTAAACCGTGAATCCGAGCAGATTGACACGGAAAGGTATCAAACCTTGTATGCGCATATTCGTGGCTCTGTAGCGGCCCCTACGGCCGGTCTGCATTTCACGGAAGAGGTGCTCGGCCGTATCCGGGAGAAGGGGATTGAGACCCGTACGGTGTGCCTGCACGTAGGCGCAGGCACGTTTTTGCCCGTGAAAAGCTCCCTGGTGAGCGAACATCCCATGCATCGGGAGCCTTTTGTGGTGTCCAAAGAGCTGTTGCTGCGCTTGAAAGAAGGCCAAGCGCCTGTTGTGGCTGTGGGAACCACTTCTGTCCGTACGCTGGAATCCCTCTATTATATGGGCGTGAGCTGCCTGGAAAATGGAGTCCCGGCCGACGTGGAGCAATGGGCGCCTTATACCCGGGAATACCCGTACAGCACGCAGGAGGCCTTGGAAGCCCTTATCCGGTATCTGGACCGCGAAGGGCTGGAGAACCTCGTAGGAGGCACGCGCATTATCATTGTCCCCGGATTCCAGTTCCGGATTGTAGATCAATTGGTTACCAATTTCCACCAGCCCGAGAGTACGCTTATCCTGCTGGTATCGGCCTTTGTGAAAGGCGACTGGCGGACCATTTATGACTATGCCCTTCAGCACGATTTCCGCTTCCTTAGCTACGGAGACAGCTCTTTGTTGGAGCGGAGGTAGGTTTATTGGCTTATTTTTTGTAGCTTTGTCAAAGATAAACGACACGATATGGATCTGACTGAATTTTCCGATATAGCTCCTTTCTCGGATGAAGAAGCAGCGGCCGCCCTAACGCGACTTTCCAATCATCCCAATACCAAGTGGGTATCCAAATTCATTTTCCCGGACAAGCCGGAAGGCTTCCTGGGGGAGGTATTGCGCAGCATTCACACCGTGGACGAATTCCAGTCCATCGTCATGTCCAAAGCCATTAACTGGGTGGTGGACACCAGCATGAAGGAATACACCTATGAGGGCTTTGAAAAGTTGGAAAACATGGACAGGAAGTATCTGGCCATGTCCAATCACCGGGATATTATCCTGGATCCGGCCCTGACGCAGATTACCCTGCAGCGTTATCAGCTGCCGGAAACGCAGATTTGCGTAGGTGACAACCTCCTGAAAGTGAAGTCGGTAGAGCTGCTAATCCGCTCCAACCGCATGATTAAGGTCATCCGGGGTATTTCCGCCCGGGAACTGTACCTGTCGTCCCAGCTGCTCAGCCGCTATATCCGTGAAACCATTACTTCCGGTACAGCCTCCGTCTGGATAGCCCAGCGCCAGGGACGTACCAAAGACGGTCTGGATACCACGGAGCAGGGCCTTCTGAAGATGCTGGATATGAGTGGAAAGGGGGATTTCGTCCAGAATTTCCTGGACCTGAACATTGTGCCCATGAGCGTCTCGTACGAGTATGAGCCCTGCGACATCATGAAAGCCCGGGAACTGCTCATTTCCCGCACCCAAAAGTATGTGAAAGGGGAGACGGAGGACCTGGAGAGCATCATGATGGGCATCAAGCAATACAAAGGCCGTGTACACCTGTGCGTCAATGACCCGCTCACGGAGGGGGAAATCCGCGCCGCAGCAGACTGCGACAAAAACGACCGCTACCAGCTTATCCGCCACGCGGTGGACCGTAAGATCATTGGCGGTTACAAGCTCTGGAAAACCAATTATATGGCCTATGACCTGGTGAATGGCGGCAAAAAGTACGCAGACCAGTACACCGCGGAGGATCTGGAAACCTTCAAGTCCTATATTGCCCAGCGCCTCCTGATGGTGGAACCGTCCCTGAACAAGCATGAGCTCAGGGATATCTTCCTGCACATTTACAGCAATCCGGTGCTGTCCAAGGAACAGCTTACAGATGAACAATGAGCCAGGCCATATAGGCCGCCCAGATAAGAAGGAACAGACTGCCGTCCAACCGGTCCAGTCTGTTTTTTTTGCCCACGTAACAGGCCGTAAACAGCACCAGCGCGCTGGCAAGCAGGGCGCCTAAATCCACGTAGGTGATATCCGTGAACGAGAGGGGATGGATGAGCGCGCTGCCGCCAAGAATAAGCAGGATGTTGAACACATTGGAGCCGATGATATTGCCCAGGGCCAGCTGGCCCTTCTTTTTGACGGCAGCAGCCACGCAGGTGGCCAGTTCCGGCATGGACGTGCCGCCGGCGAGGATGGTGATGGCGATGAATTTGTCGCTTACGCCCAGTGCATGGGCAATGGCGGTGGCGGCATTCACAAAGAGCTTGCCGCCCGCAACCAGGCCGCCCAGACCGCCCAGAATCATGATGACGGCCAGCCAGGGCTTGATGGGTTTGGACCCGCTTTCCGGCTGGGCTTCAGGCGTTTTCTGGGCAAAGGAAGACCACAAATAGGCCACAAACAAAGCTACCAGGATGGCGCCGTCTATGCGGCTGAGGCCGTCTGTGCCAAAACCGAACAAGGTAAGTTCCAGGCCCAGCACAACGAGAAGAACCGTAATGAGGATGTTGACGGGAATGTCTTTTTTCCGGTTTTCCCGGGTGATGTCCATGGGAAGGAGCAGGGCGGTGAGGCCCAGGATGAGCAGCGTATTGAAAATGTTGGAGCCCACCACATTACCGATAGCAATGTCGGCGTTGCCCTGCGCTGCGCCGATAAAGCTCACCACCATTTCCGGTGCCGAGGTTCCCATGCCCACGATGGTGAGTCCGATGACGAATTCGCTCAGGCCGAACCGGCGGGCGATGGCTGATGCGCCATCTACCAGATAATCGGCCCCGAAAACCACCAAAGCCAGCCCTACAAGAAGCAAAAGTATCTGTACAAGCATGATCGTTCCATTTTTGCAGCGCAAAATTAGTCATTTTTGCGTATATTTGTGGAGTACTAGGACCAAAAAGATGCGAAGATTTTCTTTATCGGCACTGTTGTGCTTTTTGGCGGCGCTGTTTTTCCTCCTTGCCTGCAGGGAGGAGGTTCCGCATGTGGACGATGAGGAGGAACCGGAGGTCCCCGAGGTTGTAGCAGATCCCATTTTGCAGATGGAAGTGCCGGGCGCTTATGGCGTTCCCGGAGGCAGCGTCGTGCTGGGGAACGGCTGGCAACTGGGTATTCTGCGGTATGGCGGCAACAGGCAGAATATTCGTCTGGTACACCCTGACCGGACCCGGGTAATTACGCTGAGCGGCCTTCCCCGTCCGCTGAGGAAAGGGAAGGAGGTTCAGGCCTTGTACCGGGAAACGGAGCAGGGCTACACCCGCGTGTGCCTTCCCTACACGTTGCGGGTGATTCAAGTGAAGGAAGAAAAAGTGTGGCTCAAGGAGAGCGACCAAACCTTTTTTATATTGGAACAGTAAATGGGACGCTGGCTGCTCATAGGGCTTTTGCTGCTGGAGAGCGTGCTGGGCTGGGGGCGGGCATCCCGACAGGCGCTCCGTCCGGAAGGGGAAGCGCATGTTTTTACCGTGCTGGTAGAATTCCGCAACATCCGTTTCACCCTGGAGGACCCGCAAACCCGGTTCTCCGCCCTTTTGAACACGGAGGTAAGTGCGTACTTCCAAGAGAATTCCGGCGGCCTTTTCCGTCCCGTTTTTGACGTTTACGGGCCGGTTCTGCTGGAAAAGCCCATGGCGGCTTATGGGAAGGACCTGATGGAGAACGGGGAGCGGCTGGGTGACCTGGCCCCGGAGCGGGCCCTTTATGAGGCCTGCCGGCAGTTGGACGGGGAGGTAGATTTCGCTTCTTACGATGCCGACGGCGACGGCATCCTGGACCTGGTGCTGTTTTTTTACGCCGGGTATGACCAGGCCGGCGGCGCTTCGGCGGACGCTATTTGGTCACATCATGCCGATGTTCTCAGCTGCAAAGACCAGGAGGTAATAGACGCCCGATGGGACGAAAAAGGACTGGGATACTATTTCTGCACATCGGAGCTGCGGGGGACAGAGGGCGCACAGGCGGTGGGAATGGGCCCGGTTATCCATGAGATGGGGCATGCGCTGGGCTTGCCGGACCTGTACGACACCGATGGCGCCAAAAACGGCCTTACAGGGGGCATGTACCAGTTCTCGGTGATGGCCGACGGCCTGTATAACAAGCAGGGTGATGCCCCGCCGCCGCTGCTGGCGGTGGAAAAGCTGCTGCTGGGCTGGATGGCGCCGGAACAGCTTGTACCCCTTAAGGAAGGCTGGATGCAACTTTCCTTCGGTGAAACGGCCGTCAGCACTACCTCCACGGAAGGGGAGTGCTTCTATTATGAGGCCTTGCCCGCGGGGCTGCTGGTTTACCATATCGACCGCTCGGAACGGGAATTGGACGGTCATCCGGCCTCCTGGTATTGGGCCGATTGGCGGGCTGCCAACCGGCTGAATGCGTATGGAAAACATCCCTGCTGCTACGTTGTTCCGCCTCTGGAACCGCATAATTACAATGCGGCGTCGCCCAATCCGGGTATCCTGCTGTTCCCGGGAGTGGCCCAAGTGCACGGCTTCCTGCCGGAAGACTGGGAAGGGGAGGCGGGAACGCTGGCCCTCAGCTGCATAGACACGGAGGAAAGCGCCATCCGCTTCCGCGTACTGGAAAGCGGCACACGTACGCTCTGCGGCCTGGTGCTGGATTCCCAGGGAGTTCCTGTTCCCGGCGCACAAATTCAATTGTTGGCCGATACGGAATGCGTGGGGGAGGATCACAGCGACATGTTTGGCTATTACCAGCTGGAAAGCAGCGTGGAAACGGCCGGGCAATGGCTGGTGCACGTATCCAAGCCTGGCTATCGGACGCTGGAGCGGGAGACGGCGTTTTCCGGCACAAAACTGCACTGCGAGTATCTCTCCCTTGTGAAAAACAACGCCCCAGCCAGTACGCTCTTTTATACCTATGACCGGGCCGGAAGCAGTGGTTTCTTTGCGCAGGAGGTCCGGGAGCCGCTGATTGCCGCCGTCCGCTTTACGGCGGAGGAACTGGCTCCGTATGTGGGCCGAAGACTGGCAGAAGTGCTCTGCTTCCCGGTCGCAGCAAACCCGGAAACGCTTGGTAATCTGTATGTTACGGTAGATGCTGCGGGTATAAGGCTACTCAATCAGGATGCCGGAACGCCCGAGGTAGGGGAATATACACCGGTTACTGTACCGTTGGAAGAGGATTTCCGCATTCCGGAAGGTCTGGACCTCTATGTGGGATACGGATTTGATGAATGTGGTGAGAACCAGCCGCTTACGGTTGTCTATCCGGGGGAGCGGGAGAACAGCTTCTACACACCATTCAGCCTGAAAAAATCCTCCTGGCAGCCTTTGTACCAAAAAAAGACAGGCTTTTACCTGGACCTGATGCTGCAGGTACGGCTGGAAGAGGTTCCGGCAGAAAGCCTTGCCGATATGGGCTATGCCGCCATTGCGCTCCCGGAAGTCCCGCTGAAGGAAGGGGAGTGGCTGGATTTACAGGTGCTTATGCCGGAGGGCGTCCGTTTTACAACCATAGTTTGGAGCCTCGATGGAAAAAGTCTGTCGGGGACCCGTCTGGAACTGCCTTCCGGGGAACACACGCTGGAGGCCCGGGTGAAGTATGAAGACGCCCGCGAGGAAATCCTGCGGGCGTATCTGACGGTTTATTAGGCTTTTCTTTCCAGGGCCACCACATTTTCTACGTGCATGGTGTGCGGGAACATGTCCACGGGCTGCACGGCCGTAATGCGGTAATCCCGGCAGAGGATGGCCAAATCACGCGCTTGGGAGGCCGGATTGCAACTGACATAGACCATGCGCTGCGGGGCGGCTTTGAGAATGA
>CAMZCW010000026.1 GCA_947305045.1 uncultured Bacteroidales bacterium
TTCAATGAAGGGCGCGTGCGGCTCCTCATGTAGAAGGCAAAGGGCTGCGCTTTTTCGTTTAAAAATGAGTAATTAAATTAAATTTATGATGCAGTTTCTGAAAGAGAATAACCTCCTGACATACGACCTCGGGCCGGGTGTGGAAGCGTTCTCGACGGAGCGAGATGCCGCCCTTCCCTATCCTGTCATCCAGGGGCACCAGGTCCATGGCAGCCGGGTAGCCGTGGTGGACCGCCCGGGCATGACCCGTGAGGAACTGGAAGGCTATGATGCCTTCGTGACGAACCTCCCCGGGGTCGCCATCGGTGTGCGGACCGCCGACTGCGTGCCCGTGCTGCTCCATGACCCCGTAAGAAGGGCTGTGGCAGCCATCCATGCAGGTTGGAAAGGCACCGTGCTCCATATCGTCCATGCGGCCGTCGATGCGCTCCAGCAGGAGTACGGCTGCTCCCCCTCGGACCTCAGCGCCGTCATTGGTCCCTCCATCGGACCGGACAGCTTCCAGGTAGGCGAAGAGGTGGCGGCAAAGTTCAAGGATGCTGGCTTTCCCATGGATGAGATATGGTCTTTCCGCGGCGCGGGAGACGGCTCCCCCATGTCCGGAGGACACCATATAGACCTCTGGAAGGCCAATCGCTGGCTGCTGGAGCAGGCCGGTGTCCCCCGGGAAAGCATCCAGACAGCCGGGATAGACACCTACACCGCCGAGGCTTTCTTCTCTGCACGCCGCGAGGGCACCGCCTGCGGCAGGATAATCAATGCTATCAAACTGACTTAGGGCCCACGTAACAGACGACGGGATATGAAGACTGAAAAGGAAAAAAGAGATGCCGGAGAGCTCTATTACGCCGGAGCGGAATCAGAGTTCTTGGATGAAGTAAGACGCGCCAAGGACCTGTGTTACAGGTACAAACAGTTTCCAAAAGCGCAAAGAACCGGCACACACATGCCTGCGTGGAGCGAATTCATTGAACCATAGCACATTACAAGAAATGACTTATCCCAAACTGGACAAGTCATTTCTTGTTACTTACTCAGTATCAATCATTTGCCTCCACGCTAGGAAAGCATGGAAGTGGTTTACCGGAGGAAGGATAGCACAGCCTGGTTAAAGGCTTCGGGATGCTTGTTGGCGACGAAGTGGTCGCCGGGAAGGATGACGAGCTCCGCTCCCGAAATGGAACGTGCAATCAGGCGGGTATGGGATTCCTTGATCATGTCTTCGGTGCCGGCAATGACAAGCGTCGGAGCCTGGATGCGAGCCAGTTCTTCCTGAGGAACATTGGGGTCATTGACCATCAGACCCAGCAGCTCCGCTTTCTTCCGTGCGTCAGGGTCCTTCCGCGCAAAAAGCTTGGCCATGCGATATCCGAACTCAATCTGAATCTGGATGCTCCACTTTACGCCGCCCGTATTCAGGTTTGCACCGTCCAGAATCAGTCGTTCCACCCGCTCGGGATACTTCATGGCAAACACCATGGCGATATTGCCGCCGTCGGAAAAGCCCAGGATGTGGGCCTTCTCAATTCCGTGCGCATCCATGAAGGAGAGCAGGTCATCGGCAAACTGCCGAATGGTGAAGGGAGCCTCCCCTCTCGGCGTTTTTCCATGCCCTCGCGTGTCGATGGCGATTACACGGAAGTGCCCGGAGAAGGGCTCCATCTGATGTTCAAAATAGCTCACATCTTCACCGTTTCCGTGAAGAAGAATCAAGGGGAAACCGCTTCCCTGTTCAACATAATAGTGCTCAATATCAATCATATGAGTCTTTTGCACAACTACCGCATTGGGCGGAGCCGGGATGGTTAAACGGAAGTTGTTTTCATATTTTAGCCTCACAAAGATAACCCAATAATGCGACACATGCCAATGTAAAATGCAACAAGCATCCTGTGGAGGACTATTCAGCAGGCGTCTGAAAAATGTGTATATTTGCAGTACATTATACCCCGGGTATCCGAACGGAATAGGAAGGATGTGAAGCAATGCTTCGCTAAAAAACATATTATGACAGAAAAAGAACTGATGCAATCCGGACTCCCTTATTCGGCAGTCGATTTACAGCTGTTAAGAGAGTTAAATGCCACCAAGGAAGTGATTCACCGATACAACGCCCTGCGGCCTTCGCAGACGGAGGAACTGCGCTCCATCCTGAAAAGCCTGCTGGGACACATTGGCGACGACCACATCTGCATCAATCAGCCGTTCTACTGCGATTACGGCAAACAAATCCGGGTGGGCAAACGCTTTTTTGCCAACTTCAATTTCACGGTGCTGGACGAGGCTTCCGTCACCATTGGGAACGACTGTTTTATCGGCCCCAACGTCTCCATCTACACCGCTTGCCACAGTACGGATCCGGTGGAGCGCAACAGCCGGAGGGAATGGGCCGAGCCCGTGACCATCGGCGACAATGTATGGATTGGCGGAAGCGTGACCATCCTACCGGGCGTGACCATCGGGGATAATACCACTATTGGAGCGGGTTCCGTCGTGACCAAAGACATCCCGGCCAACGTCGTGGCCGCCGGCAATCCGTGCAAGGTGCTCAGAAAACTTTAGAAATACTGGTAGAACAGGGCCAGGGACCGCATGCCGGCCCACAGCTGGCGCAGCAGGTAGCTCTCGTTCGGGGAATGGATGGTGTCCCGCTCCAGGCCGAATCCCATCAGGAGCGGGTCCGTTCCCAGGATGGTTTGCATGTCTGCCAGGATGGCAATGGAGCCGCCTCCGCGGGAGGGCACCGGCTCTATTCCATAGACCTCTGCCATGGCACGCGAGGCCGCCTTGTAAGCCTCCGACGTGATGGGAATGAGGAATCCGTCCCCGCCCTCGCAGGGGGTCACTTCCACCTTTACGCACTTGGGAGCGATGGCCTTGAAATGCTGCTCGAAAAGCGCCGTAATCTCACGGGAACGCTGATTGGGAACCAGCCGCATGGAAATCTTGGCATGAGCCGTGGAAGGGAGCACGGTCTTGGCGCCCGTACCGGTATAGCCGCCCCAGATGCCGCATACGTCCAGACAGGGACGGATGCCCGTACGCTCCAGGGTGGTATAGCCTTCCTCGCCGCGAACATCGTCAATATCCAAAAACGCCTTATATTCTTTTAGGTCGAAGGGCGCCCGGGAGAGCATAGCGCGATCCTCCTTGGAGAGCTCCACCACTTTGTCGTAGAAGCCCGGGATGGCCACTCGGCCCCGCTCATCGTGCAAAGAGGCAATCAGCTCGCACAGAACGTTGATGGGATTGGCAACAGCGCCCCCATAGTGGCCGGAATGAAGGTCTTTGTTGGGGCCTGTCACCTTAACCTCCAGGTACGCCAGGCCTCGCATGCCGCAGTTAATGGACGGCACTTTGTCGGAGAGCATGGTGGTGTCCGACACCAGGATGACATCGGCCTTGAGCAGGTCCTTATGGGCCTCCACCCAGGCGGGAAGGGACGGGCTGCCTATCTCTTCCTCGCCTTCAAAGATGAACTTTACGTTATGATGCAGAAGCCCCGCCCGCACCTCATGCTCAAAGGCCTTCAGGTGCATGAAGAGCTGTCCTTTATCGTCATTGGCCCCGCGGGCATAAATGGCTTCCTCCCCCGTTGCCGGGTCTTTTGCAATAACCGGCTCGAAGGGGTCCGTGCGCCACTTTTCCAGCGGCTCCGGTGGCTGCACGTCATAGTGCCCGTAAACGAGGATGGTCTTTGGCGCGCCGATGTCCTTGCAGCCATAAACCACAGGATGGCCGGCCGTGTCGTATACGGCGGCCTCGTCCACGCCCGCTTCCTTGAGGAGCGCCACAAGACGCTCTGCGCAGCGGCGCATATCGGCCTTGTGTTCCGGCTTGGCGCTGACGGACGGAATCCTGAGGAGCGAAAACAGCTCCTCGTAAAAACGTTCTTTGTTCTCCTGAATATACTGTTGCATAGCGTGTTTTTTAGTGGTTAATCCTTGGTACAAATTTACACATTATTCCCCGTTTTTCACTACCCTTGGGAAAAATACACCGTATTACAGAAAAAACGGAACTGAACTCTCCCCGGGGCATTCCGGTTCCGACGTTCAGTTCCTCAAAATTATTGCTGCAAATATAAGCAGTTTTTTCTGCACCACATCGCTTTTTCGTATAAAAATGACGATGAATAGGTCAGTTTATGCTATCTTTGCATGATGGAAACTTACTCTAAACACTCATAAATTATGATTAAAACAAGTACTAAAATCCTTCTGGCCGTTGCCGGTATCCTCCTTATCGTCCTGGGCATCGTTTGCATTGCCAACCCGGCCGCAACACTGTTCTCCACCGCATGGATGATTGGCTGTTTAACCATGGTCAGCGGTATCGCAGAGCTCATTTTCACCTTCAAGACACAGGCTTTCCTACCCAATAGCGGCACCCGCATGCTGTCCTCCATCCTGCAGATTCTCCTGGGCATCATCTTCCTCGGCCACAATCTTTTTGTGACCATTTCCCTGCCCATCATCTTTGCCTCCTGGATCCTTATCGAAGGCATCATTCTCGCTGTCCAGAGCTTTGACTACAAGCAGCTGGGCTTCTCCGCCTGGTGGAGTGTGCTGCTTCTTGGCATCACCGGTGCGGTCCTCGGCTTCCTGGGCCTCAAGAATCCGGATGTAGCCGGCACAGCACTCTCCTGGATCATCGGCCTGGGTATTATCTCTGCCGGCGTAGCCTACCTGTTGGCCCTCTTCGGCATCAACCGGGTAGAGAATCACCTGAAGCAGTTCCGCACCAACGTTAAAAATGCCATTGACGAGCAGTAATTCGTCACCCTCAAGATATGAAGAATCCGGAAACCCTCACCGTTCACTTTAATCTGAATTACGACACCGCCACACAGGCTCCGCAGCCTGTCTCCGTGGAGAATAATAAGGAAATGGCCCTGGACCTCAAGCCCATCCCGGAGCGGGAAGGCTACCGCTTTGCGGGCTGGTACAAAGACCCCGCCTGCACGCAGGAATGGCTGTTCGGCGCCAAAACCCCGCAGTTCATGCAGCCTCCGGTGGAATGGATGTCCGTTAAAGAGGACATGACGCTGTATGCCCGCTGGGCCGCCCCCGTGCACATCCGCACCGCAGAAGAGCTGGACGCCGTGCGCAAGGACCTCTACGGCTGGTACGTCCTGGATAATGATATCGACCTTTCTGCTCTCAAAGAATGGGAGCCCGTTGGCAAGTATGAGCCGGACTATGAATACGCCGACGCCGAATGGTGGGTCCATGCCTTCAAAGGCCGCCTGGACGGCAACGGGCATGCCATCAAGGGCCTGAAAATCAGCGGTGAACATCCATTCTTCCAATGCGGTCTGTTTGGCGCCATTGCCAACGGCGAGGTGCACAACCTGGTCATCGACCAGCCCGTTATTGACGTAAAAGGCGCCATCCTGTATGCCGGCACCGTTTCCGGCATGATGCGCCAGGACCGCGGTCGCCACAGCATCCTGGAAAGCATCCGCGTAAAAGGCGCGCAAACCCGCGTAGAGATTGACTCGCAAATACCCTCGTATGTCTGTGTCGCGGGCCTCATCGCCGGCGTCTGGGACGGAGACATCAAAAATTGCGCGGTCGATGGCAAACTCCAGGTGAAAGCCGCCAACCCCGGCGGCGGCATGCTCTTCGTGGGCGGCCTTGGCGGAGAAACCTACAGCGACACAGACAGTTGCACCGCCAACGTGAACATGGAAGTAGCCTTTGACAGAGCTACGGCCGATGCCGAACAAACCGCATACATCGGCGGCCTCCAGGCCGGCTCCACCTACATCAATGGCAGCCGGGCAGAAGGCAGCATTGCCATTAGCGGAGACAGCGGCAAAGGACAGGTGGTGGTGGGCGGTCTCGCCGGCAGCGAACGCTACGGCACCGTGAGCGGAAACAGCTCAAACACAAGCATTCAGGCCATCGGCACCCCCATCCAGGCCGGCAGCATTATCGGCGAGTATAACTTCCAATACGCCGTCTTCGGCATGATGCAAGGCATCACGGAAACCGTCCTCAAGGACAACCGCGGCCAAGGCGCCTACCCGATCATCGGCAGCGGAGAAGTCCCCTTCTTCGAGTACAACGGCATGAAGATGACCTACAAGGTCGATAACTGCTCCTAACCCCATGAATCCGGTCTCCGCCAGGCTTTTAAGCCAGCAGCTCATCTGCCCCCAATTCACTTCGCCCAGTCAGGTGGTGGAGTGGATGGGGGCGATGCAGGCGCAGGAGTACCGGATGATGCGCTGGGCGGTAGGTATGCGGACCAAACGGCCATCGGCCCGAGCCTTTGAAAAGGACTATAATGCCGGAAAAATTGTCCGGGGGCACCTTTTCCGCACCACCTGGCAGTTGGTCGCCGGCGAGGACTGGCGCTGGATGCTGTCGCTGTGCCGCACCAATGCCCTCCGCGGGCTGGAAGGTTGGATGAAACAAAACGGCGTGAGCATTCCCGCGGCCGAGCAGGACAGCGTCCAGCAACTGTTCAGCGACTACCTGGAGCGGCATCGCATTGCCTTTAAGGCCGATTTTGCTGCGGCGCTTGCAGAGAAAGGTATCGTCATGGAAGACCATCGGCTCTCCTACCACATCCGCCTGGGCGAATACTCCGGGCTCCTGTGCAGCGGAGACCTTTTCCCTTTGAAGCACAGCTACGCCCTGGCCAGCGCCAAGTTGCCCGGGCAGGCACCCCTTCCCCGGGAGGAGGCGCTGGCGCTGCTGGCCCGGAAGTACTTCCGCAGCCACGGTCCTGCCACCCTGGAGGACTTTGTCTGGTGGAGCGGCCTCAACATTGGCGAGTGCAAACAGGGGCTTGATGCCATTCAGGGGGAACTGATGGAGGAACGATGGCATAAGCTCACGTTTTATCGGCACCGGGACAGCCGCACACGCGGCTTTCGCAGCGGCACCGTGACCCTGCTCCCCTCCTATGACGAGTATCTGATTGGGTACAAGAGCCGGCATGTTGCCCTGCCCCCGGACCACAGCCACCGCGCCCACAACCAGCGCGGCATCTTCTGGCCCGTGCTCCTTGTAGACGGCGAGGCCGTGGGCAACTGGTCCGTGCCCGCCGGTGAGCCCCAGGTGGAAATTTTCCGTTCAGACACTTCCCTTCCCGCCCCAGCCCTGGAGGCAGAGGTGGAAAGGTTCCACAAGTTTCTTAAGAAGTAGCCGGCTGCGCCAATTCCCGCTCAATAAGGGGCAGGAGCTGGTCATCGGCCGGGAGCCAGTTCACGCTGCCCAGTTCCTCTTTGGATAGCCAGCGCGCAGCTTCATGTTCCATCAGGTGGAGCGTGTCGGTAACGAGCGAACACATGTAGCAGTGCATGACAAGGTGGAACTGCGGATAGTCCCACTCGATGGTAGTCAGGTACTTATCTACACGAATCTGAGTGTCCAGTTCCTCGCGAATCTCCCGGTGCAGCGCCTGCACGGGCATCTCCCCCGCCTCTACCTTGCCGCCCGGAAATTCCCAATAGTCCTTCCACTGCCCATACCCCCGCTGGGTAGCGAATATCCTGTTCTCCTTCCGGATAATGGCGGCAACGACTTCGATGGTTTTCATCTCTCCTCTTTAAACGCGAAACAAATATAAGCATTTTTCCCGACAATTGCCTCCTGCGGTGCAGGTCAGTGTACCCAACGGCGCAGGTCGGTGCCCCCAACGGTGCAGGTCCGATTTCGCCCTACTGACCCGCGCCAGGAATCGCCATTCTGGGCCTTTTAGCGGTGCAGGTCCCCACCATCAAAACGGACCTGCTCCATTTACCTCACGGACCTGCACCACTCACCCACCGACCTGCTCCACCCACTCCGCCCTCATGCACCATCCACGACACCCACCTGCGCCACCCTCATCCCTGATGCCTTCCTGAAAATCCTCGGCGCAAAAGAACCGAGGATTTTCAGGAAAACATTGACAGTCCGTATGTTATCGACCAGCCAGGCTGCGGAATAATCAAATCAGGCACTGGTTCCTAAGTGATTGACACACAGAAAGATGCTCAAAATCCTCGGTCCCAATGGAACCGAGGATTATTAGCAAGTCGCTGTGTTACAGGGCGTTAATGACCACCCGGGTTGGAAATCAAAAACTAAGAATAGTCCAAAACAGGACCTACAAACACGCACCCCCAGTGCCTAACGCAAGCGATGGGGGATTTTTGCAGATAACGATTGTTGCAGCAAGATGGCCGTCGAATCGGCCTATTCCATAAACTTTTTGCCGGCGTTCCAGGCGCCGCCAACTACCTCACCTATAGCGCGGTAGCACATGCCGGCGGCATCAAACACAATGGGCTGGAGTTTGGCCAGGTCCACCTTGCCGTCGGTAAGGATGGATTCGTCTGCGCTCTGGTTCACGACCTCCCCTACAAGGATGCCGTCGGCCCAGCTGACTACCTTGCACTCGAGGGTGAGCGGGTATTCATTGACGATAGGTGCGTCCACATTGGGGCTGGGCGTAATGGAGAAGCCCACCCTGGCCACCTTGTCCGGCATCTGATTGCCGCTCACGAGGCCCAGGTAGTCGGATTCCGCCACCGTACGGATATCGGCAAAGGAAACCGTAAACGCGCCTGTAAGTTCCAGATTCTCAGTGGTTTTGTGCTTAGAAAGGGAAATCACAATTTTGTTGTGGTCGTACTGTCCGGCCCAGGCGGCCATCATGACGTCCGGGTTGTGGTCTTTGTCCCAGGTGGCAATCATGACGCAGGGCTGGGGCGTAGTTACAAGGGCGTGGTTGGGACCGAAATTCTTGCGTCCGGCCACCTCTTGAAGGGGGTTGGAATTACTCATATCAGTGGTTTTAACGTTCTTGCATCCCGCAAGGGTAAGAAGGCCGACAAGGCCAAGAATGACATATTTTCTCATAGCACTAAGCATTTACATGGTAAAGTTAATCATTATTTTTGTAACTTAGCAGTCGCTAACAAAACAATATCACATGAGGGTTCTGTTTGTATGTCATGGAAACATTTGCCGTAGCCCCATGGCGGAGTTTATCCTCAAGGCGCTGGTAAAGGCCAAGGGCCTGGAGGGGCAATTTTTCATTGAATCGGCAGCGGTTTCCACGGAGGAGATTGGCAGTCCCATCTACCCGCCGGCAAAAAGATGCCTGAGCCAACATGGAGTTTGTTTCAGCCCGGACAAACGGGCCAGGCAAGTCACCCGGGGAGACTACAATCGCTTTGACCGGATCATTTGCATGGACGCTTCCAACCTGAGGCGCATCCAGCGTATTATTCCAGAGGACCCGGAAGGCAAAATCCGCCTCATGATGTCCTATACCGGCGTAGGACGCGACGTAGCGGACCCTTGGTACACCGGAGATTTTGAAACCACTTTCCAGGACCTTCTGGAAGGATGCGAAACACTACTACAGTATGAAAGAACTTGACATTACCCAATGGACCAAGGTGGGCGAAGGCGGAAACGGCGCCACCTACATTAACCAGACAGAACCGGGCGTTCTGCTCAAAGAGAGTTACCTGGAGCTCGCCAAGGCCGACGAGCTTGTACAGGAATTCAACCTTTCCAAAGCCATCTATGAGCTGGGCATCCCCACGCCCCGGATGATAGAGCTGGTAAGCGTGAACGGCCGGGCCGCCATCAAGTGCCAGGCCATCGAAGGGAAAAAATCCTTTGCCAGGCTGTGCCACGACGAGCCGGAAAAGTTGGACGCCTATGCTGTGCAGATGGCTAAGCTTGCCAAGGAGTTCCACGCCACCAGCGCAGAAGGAGTATCGGCCATCCCGTCCATGAAAGCCCTCATGACGGAAGCGGTATCCCAGTCGGCCATGCTCAGCGACAAAGCCAAAAAACGCGTACAAGACTTTGTGGACTCCATAGAAGACACCCCCACGCTTCTTCACGGAGACTTCACCTTCAGCAATATTATCCTTGCCGGAGACAAAGCCTACTGGATAGACCTGGGCCGTGCCACCCATGGCTCCCCGTATTTTGACCTGGGGCATTTTTACCTCTTCTGCAACATCTTTTCCCGCAAACAACGCGTACAGGATATTGCCCACATGACAGATGAGCAAATGGTCCAGTTCTGGAACACGTTTGCCAAGGCCTATGCCGGAGAAGAAAATGTGGAAGCTTTTAACAAAACCTGCAAGCGTTTTGCCGCGTTGGACATTGTCCTTTTAGGCCATATCCAGCCCCTGAGTTTCTCCGAGCGATTCTTCCTGGGCATGCTGGCCAAGAAAATGATTAAAGATTAATTCTTTACGGGAAAAAGTCCCCCATTGGACCCCAAAAAGCCTCAAAATGCACGTAAAAACGCATTTTTTGTGCGATTTTTTTGCAAAAATGCTTGTTTATTCACCTAAAATGAGTAAATTGCGGAAGAAAATCCTTTACAAACACCAATATTAACTTTAAAACACAACACAAATGGAAAAGCTCATCGCTGAAATCAAGGCTCAGATCGCTGCTATCACCGCCGACATCGACAAGGTTGACAACAAGGCCGCCAAGGCTCGCGTTCGCAAGGCTACCCTCGCCCTCGAGAAAGCAGCTAAAGAGTATCGTAAAGTTTCCGTGAAGTAAGTTTAACGGATCTTATGATTTCCTGCCGTCTTCCTACCGGAAGGCGGCAATTTTTTTACGCCACCTTCTTCCGGACAACGCGCCAGCCAATAGCACCAATGATAAAGGAAACAAAAGGCGAAAGGATATTGAACAGGCAGAACGGTGCATACACCAGCGTGGGAACGGACAGGATGGTAGCCTGGGTCATGCCACAGCTGGACCAGGGGAACAGCGGCGATGTTACCGTGGCGGAGTCCTCTACGCTCCGGCTCAGAAGACGCGACTCATAGCCGTTTTGCTCGTACGTATCCCGGTAAATGTTGGATGTAAGGATAATAGCCAGATACTGGTCCGACACAACGCCGTTGAGCGCCGTCCCGGTTATAACCGTGGAGCCCACCATGCCGGCCCGGGTGCACGTAAGCGGCAGCAGGATGCGGGACAAGTCCCGGATCATGCCGCTTCCTTGCATGGATGCGCCAAAACACATGGCACACACAATGAGGAACACCGTGTTAAGCATGCCCAGCATGCCACGCGTACTCACCAGCTGGTTCACCTCCGGCACGCCCGTTTCCAGCGAAACGGAATTGTACACCATTTCCACCATGCCGGCAAAAAAGACCTTCCCCGCAGACCCGGCAGTAACCTTAGTGCCAATCTCCCGGACAATCTCCGGTTGGAACACAAGCGCCGCCACAGCCGCTACCAGGGCCGATACCGCCAGCACCATGAGCGCCGGCTTCCGTCGCCAAATGAGAAACACCGTAACGGCCGGCACCACCATGAGCCAGGCGGAGATATGGAAGCGCATGGCCAGGGTGGAAGTATAAACCGCTATTTGCTCCGTTGTTCCACTGCCATGTACCAGTCCCAGAATAGTAAACACAATCAGGGTAATAAGGAACGACGGAACGGTGGTCAGATACATATAATGAATGTGGTCGAACAGTTTCACCCGGTTAAGGGACGATGCCAGCACGGTGGTATCCGACAACGGTGAAATCTTGTCGCCAAAATAGGCCCCGGAGATGATGGCCCCCGCTATCATGGCGTCCGAAAAGCCCTCCGCCCGACCAATTCCCAGCAGCGCCACGCCCACCGTAGCAATGGTGGTCCAGGAGGAACCCGTCATCAGCGAAACAACGGCGCAAAGGATGCACGTAGTGAGCAAAAACACCTTGGGGCTTATGATGTGCAAACCATAGTAAATGAACGCCGGCACCACCCCGCTCATGGTCCAGGTTCCGGAAATGGCACCAATCAAAAACAAAATAAGGATGGCCGATGCTACATCTCCTACATTTTTGGCAATGGCCTCTTCAAACTGCCCCCAAGGCGTTTTATATAGCCACATGGACAGGCCGATACAAACCCCGGAAGCCACCAGCAGGGCCACCTGCGAGGCGCCCAGAATGGAATCCGAGCCAAAGATGGAGATATTGAAAACCAGCAGTACGATAAGCACCGCCAGGGGAATCAAGGAAATCCAGGTCCGTTTTGCGTTCGTCATCATACGGCAAAGTTAGCATTATTCCCGGAATGCTAAATAGGTACAACCAGCTTAAAGCTGATATTTCTCCCCATATTATAAATGCCGATATCCTTGAGGCGGCTCAGGTGCGGTGCATACGTCGCATCCGTAAGATTGGAGCCGATAATGTAAATTGAGAAACGGGTCTTCCCCTTAATGACTACATCGGTTCCGGCCGCCGCCCCCAGCAGCAGATAGGCCGGCGTAGCCGTTTCCGTATTATCCTTGGCGTAGAAACGGTCCTGTCGCAGGTTCCAGTCCAGGTTCAGGGATACAAAGGCATTGTTGAACACCTTTCCGCCGTGGGTGATTTCCCATTTGAGTTCCGAGAACAGGCGCGGAGCCGGAATGAGCGGCAGGTAGTCCCCGCCGGCCTCACGGGCATAGACACAGGAAAACGCGCTACTCAAGTGCAGCTGATGCAGCGGGTGCACATCTACCCCGAACTCGCCGCCGTAAAGCTGTGCCAGGCCGCTGCGGAACACGTAAACTGTGAGGTTTTCATCGGCCCATTCCCCATTACGCGCCGCGAAAATGTAATTGTCTATGCGGCTGGCAAAAGCGGAGGCCTGCACCGACACATATTTGGAGGTAAAATCCACGCCCAGGTCTCCCTGCAGGCTGTATTCAGGCTTTAAATCCTTGTTACCCAGTTCATAACGGAAGGTACCTTCATGCTCGCCATTGGAACCCAGCTCAGCCAGATTGGGCGCCCGGAAGCCGCGGGCCACATTGGCACGGATAACAAAATATTTTCCCAGCGGACGTACGGCCCCTATGCTGGCGCTGATGCCCGGGAAACGGCGGCTGAATTCCTGGAAGCGGCCTTCCAGCGGCTCGCTGTGCAGCCAGCGGAGATCGGCCCGGAGACCGCCGGAAAGGGTCCATTGGCCCAGGGTTTTGGTAGCGGTGGCAAAAAGGCCGGCGTCAAAGAGTCCGTAGGCGGGAATCAGATATTCGTCGCCCAGGTTGTCGCTCTTCTGGCCCATGCCGGCAAGGCCCGCAGCCAGTTTCCAACCGTAATCCAGGGTAGCCTGCCAGCGGAAGTCATAATTCAGGGTGTTCAGCCGGAAGTCCAGGCCGGACTCCTGGGGGCTTTCTTCAAACTCCTGCCGACGGTTCATCTGCCAGCCCAGGAGCAGCTTCAGGTTGCCCAGCGGCAGCCGGATGGTGTTGTCCAGTACCACTTTGTAGTGCCGAACCTGCTGGAACGGGAGTACAGGCGTATAACCATAGTTGTCGCCCTCCCCTTCTATCATGCCGGGCGTCAGGTGAAAGTAGCTGAAGCGCAGCCGGGAATAGCCCCAGGAGCCGTTTTTGCCCACCAATGCATTCACCGCCCGCTGCCGGAATCCGGAGTTGGCCACCGGACCGTTCGCTGCGTTTTTATAGGCATGGGCATATTTGTCCGAGAAACGGGCGCCCCACAACCAGCCCTTCAGGTTGCCGTCCGTGGCCAGAGAATACGTGATAAGCCCGCTGTTGGTCTGGTATTCCGTGGAGACATTACCGCCCACCGTTCCCAGGGGACGGATGGGTTCCGGATGAAGGATGATAATGCCTGCCAGGGCGTCTGAGCCATACATCAGGGAAGCGGGGCCTTTGAGGATTTCTACCGAGTGAATGCCGGCGCCATCTACCTCTATGCCATGTTCGTCGCCCCACTGCTGGCCCTCCTGACGGATGCCGTCACTTACCACCACCACACGGTTGTAGCCCATACCGCGGATCACCGGTTTGGAAATACCGCCACCGGTGGTAATCTCGCTCACGCCCGGTTCTGCGGCTATCGCGCTGATAATGTTGCTGCTTGCGCGAGCGGCCAAATCTGCCGGACGGACCACCGACACCGGCGCGCTCATTTCTTTCATCTTGGTGTCACCGGCAAGGCCAGTAACCACTATTTCTTTGAGCTCCAGATGCTTATAGAACACATCCGTGGAATCCTGACGGTGTTCCTGTGCAGCTGCAACCGCCCCGAAGAACAGCAGCAACAACACCCCAACCTTCTTTTTAAAGTTTGCTAATCTAACCACCTTCTATTTAAAGGTTCTGCCGGATTTTGTCGATGATTGCTGCGTATTCGGCATCCGAGAGATAAGTCTGCTTGGGGTTCATGGCAAAGGTTCCGCCCCATTCCGGACCTCCCTCATATTTGGGGACAATGTGCCAGTGGGCATGCTTGAGGGTGTCTGAATAGGCGCCGAAGTTGATTTTGGCCGGCTGAAAGGCCTTGTTGATGGCAATAGCCACACGACGCACATCCAGCATGAACTGCACGTAGTCTGCCTGAGGAATCTCGAACTGCTGGCCCACATGGTCTTTGTAGGCCACCACGCAGCGGCCCGGGTGGGTCTGTTCCTTGAACAGGTACAGGGTAGAGACTGACAAATCGGCAATTTTAATCATGAGCGCATCCAGCGCTTCCTTGTTCTGGCAATAGAGGCAATTCTGCGGCATAGTATTATTTTTTAGATTCAAATTCTTTCAGTGAGCGGATGGCCTTGGGGCAAAGGATAAGGATGCTTCCTACCGTAATCCAGGCCATCAGCCCAACGCCAATGTCCCCCAGCTGCCAGATAAAGTCGGCCTCGTGGATGGCACCGAACACCACCGCCGCCAGCATGAGGAGCTGGAACACACGGATGGCCCACTTTTCCTGGCGGGCGCTCTTGCCCTGGAACAGGTAGATGATGCTGGATTCTGCGTAAAAGTAATAGGCCAGGAGTGTAGTGAACACGAAGAAAATCATGGCCACCGCCACAAAGCGGCTGCCAAAGCCGTGAAACACCGAATCTACAGCGGATTGGGTATAGGCCACATAATTGTTTCCCAGCTCCGGGGCACCGGCATACAGCATGCCGCCCTGGCCGTCCAGGATGTTGTAGGTACCCGAGGTGAGAATCATGAGCGCCGTGGCCGTGCACACCAGCAGGGTATCCACATACACGGAAAACGACTGCGCCAAGCCCTGCTGGGCCGGATGCTCTACGTCGGTTGCGGCCGATACGATGGCTCCGGTTCCCTGCCCGGCCTCGTTGGAAAAGATGCCTCGCTTGACACCCATGGCAATAGTGGAACCCAGGATACCGCTGCAAAGGGGATGGAGGCCGAAAGCACCCTTGAAAATGGCACCGAAAACGGCCGGCACCTCATGGATGTGCATGCCCACTACCACCAGTGACATCACAATATAGCCCAGCGCCATAAACGGCGAGAGAACACTGGCCACAACGGCGATGCGCTTGACACCCCCTATCACAACCAGTCCCAGCAGCACCGCCAGCGCAATGCCGGAAAAGAGCGGCGTAATTACGGGAAACGAATTGGCTACGGCCGATGAGGTACCGTTGGCCTGCACCGTGGTGAGAAACAGGCCGCAGGAGACCACGGCGATGACGGCAAAAACAACCCCGAGCCACTTGATACCCAGCCCTTTGTCAATGAACATGAACGGGCCGCCCCGGTAGCCGCTGGTGTGACGGAATTTATAGATTTGTGCCAGGGTGGATTCCACAAAAGCAGTAGAGGCGCCCAAGAAGGCCACCACCCACATCCAGAACACCGCCCCCGGACCGCCAAAGGCAATGGCCGTGGCTACTCCCACAATGTTTCCGGTGCCTACACGGCCGGAAAGGGCCAGGCAAAACGCCTGGAAGGAAGAAATGCCGTTTCCGTCCCGCTTCTTGGCAAACAGGGAACGCAGCATGGTAGAAAACTTCCGTACCTGCACAAAACGGGTACGGACAGAAAAATAGAGGCCGGCGCCAATGAGCAGAACCACCAGGACGGGATTCCAGACAACGGCGTTAACTTGGGAGATAAAATTTTCCAATGGCGTCTATTTTTGAATGAATCTGCGAAGCATGCCAACGGCCATGCGGCCTAAAGAGAAACCGGAACGGGCGGTACGGTTGCCCAGCTGCTGCAAGCCTTGGTTGAGCAGGTTTCTGGGAGTATACACTTCCCGCAAATGCTCCACGCCGGCCATCAGATTCTCCTCTGCGGCGTCCACCTGCACCTGGTTCACCACAAGGGCGGCGTCGATGGCCTCCAGGGTGTCCTCCTTGAGCGGAACAGAAGGCGCCAGGGCGTCCCTCAGGGGACCTACAAAGGTGTTTTTAAACAAACGTTCCCGCAGCAACAGGCACGTAACCAGGGCAATAAACAGCACGCCCGCCACAATGAAGGCCGACAAGACATAGCTGCCCAGCAGCTGGCCCAGCCACATAACAAGGGCAAAGGAGAGTGCCAGCAGAAGCACACTGCCCAGGATAAAAATAAGGAGCAGGGAGGCTACGGTGGAAAGCCCCATGGAAAGACCTTTTATACTGTGGAGTTTGAGGGAGTCCATTTGTGCGTTTACATACTGCTCCCCGTCTTTTACAAGATTATTCAGCGGTTCTGTGAAATTGCTCATGGTACGATTCTGCGTTATTCTTTTTGCAAATATAACGAAAAAGGCGTAATTTTGTATACTAAAACTAAACTAACCACATCGTCCCTCATGGACCCCGTAAAAGTAATCGAAATCAAAAAAAGCATCTTTGCCAATAACGACGAAGACGCCGCCCTTCTAAGAAAAGAGCTCAAAGCCCAAGGGGTGTTTCTCCTGAACCTCATGTCCTCCCCGGGCAGCGGCAAAACCACCACCCTCATCCAAACCATCGGCCTGCTCAAAGACAAGCTTCGCATGGCCGTAATGGAGGCCGATATCGACTCGGACGTAGATGCCATCAAAATCAAGGAAGCCACCGGCATCGCGTCCATCCAGCTGCACACCGGCGGCATGTGCCACCTGGATGCAGAGATGACGCGCCAGGGCCTGGACAACGTGCCCATGGACCAGCTGGACCTGGTCATTCTGGAAAACGTGGGCAACCTGGTGTGCCCGGCGGAGTTCGACACCGGCGCCGTGGCCAACGCCATGATTCTCTCCGTCCCGGAAGGCACGGACAAGCCGCTCAAATACCCGCTCATGTTCTCCATCTGCGACGTAGTGGTTATCAACAAAATGGACGTACTCCCCTACTTTGACTTTGACCTGGAAAAATGCAAGGAGTACATCCACATGCGCAACCCCAAGGCTCAGGTGATTCCCATCTGCGCCAAAACCGGCGAGGGCGTAGATGCCTTTGCCGGGTGGCTGCTGGAGCACGTGAAAGACTGGAAACAACAATAAAAAGATTTCAATATGCCTGAGATGTCCAAAAAGTTTGTCCCCAAGCACTTTGGTGACAAAAACCCCAATCCCAAGCTCATCAAGCTGGTCCGCCACATCACGGACCGCGTTCCCGGCAAAATCAAAATGACCACGGAGGCACCGGAGTACTGGGGCCTGGCCTGTATCTTCGAGGACGAGATGGATCCCATCACCCGCGAAGCCTCGCTGGACCTGCTCCTGGACATGCTTCCCGGCAATCCGTTCAAAGTGCGCAAGCACTGGACCCGGGACCAGCTCCATGAACTCAACCGCCAGAAGCATTACGCCTCGTCGGAAGCAGACTTCGATGCCCTGCTGGACAAACTGGCCTATTTTGGCATGTTGGAATATGACTACGGAGACCATTACACCAATGGCCAGGGCCCGGACCCCGGCACCACGTTTGAGCGCAAGGACCGCATTTACTGGGTACCGATGTTCGTTCCCGGCAGCGCGGAATACACCAACATGAACGTGGAGCTCATGGACAAGCATCCGGAGCTTGCCATGTTCTTCGAGCGCATGACCTTCCTCCCGCTGGAGAAAATCACCCCTATGGTGCCCATGGGCGGCTCCGGCATTGGCATGCACGTGATTCCGGTGGAAAAGGCCATCTCCATGGAAAACCAGTCCATCGACATTGAGCACATCTCCTACTGGCTCAAAAAGTATGAAGGGCACCTGGGCGTAGGTATCTGCAGCTGCCGGTACGGCCGTAAAAAACTGGACGAAGGCTGCGCGGACGACTACCGTGACTGGTGTATCGGCGTGGGCGACATGGCGGACTACCTCCGGGAGACCGGCCGCGGCCACGACA
>CAMZCW010000027.1 GCA_947305045.1 uncultured Bacteroidales bacterium
TGCCGCCGTGGATGAAGCCAGGATTGAGCCCGGGACTCAGCTCCTCGCCGCCCTCATCCGTGACGCCACCGCCCCTAGCATGGGCCGCAGGGTATTGGTGCAGGTCTGTGAGGTGAATGGCGCAGGTCAGTGTTGAGTGCGAAAAGAGTGTGATTGATAAGTACTTGGTACACAGCGAGTTGCTGAATAATCCTCGTTCGAATTCTGAACGAGGAATGTGTTGAAAGATATTGATATACAGAGAGTTAAGTGTCACCAGCCTTAGACGTAGAACTGTTGACCGCCCAAGACGTGTGACAACTAACAATCTGATACACAGTGAGTTATAGTATAATCCTCGTTCAAAAATTGAACGAGGAATGTGTGGGAAGATATTGATATACAGAGAGTTAAGTGTCACAAGCTTTAGATGTAGAACTGTTGGCGGCCCAAGACGCGTGACGACTAACCGTCTGATACACAACGAGTTATAGTGTAATCCTCGTTCAAAAATCGAACGAGGAATGTGTTGAAAGATATTGATATACAGAGAGTTAAGTGTCACTAGCCTTAGACGTAGAACTGTTGACCGCCCAAGACGTGTGACAACTAACAATCTGATACACAGCGAGTTATAGTATAATCCTCGTTCAAAAATCGAACGAGGAATGTATTGGAAACGATTGTATGATAGATAGTTACGTGTCACGGATTTTTAAGTTCTCCGGAGCGGGGAATGACTTTGTGGTGCTGGACGGGCGCCAGGGCGGGATGGATCCCTACCGGGACCCGGCCCGGATTGGCCAGTTGTGCCAGGAGTACCACACGGACGGTCTCATGATCCTGACCCTCCCCCAGGGGGCTGCTCAGCCCGTCAGGGCCGATGCTTGTAACTCCGCCATGGCCGATGCCTCTAACCTTCCCATGGCCGATGCCTCCCAGCCTGCCAAGGCTTCTGTCCCTGTCATGGCCGACTCCGATTGGCCTGGTAGCTTCGACTTTGTCATGGAGTTCTACAACCCGGACGGCTCAGGCGGCATGATGTGCGGGAACGGGGGGCGATGCATCGTGGCATTTGCTAACTACCTGGGTATCAACCCCGCCGATGGTCAGACCTACCACTTCCTTGCCCCGGACGGGGAGCATACCGCGGAGATCCTGTCGAAGGAGATTCCCGGTCAAGCCGGGAATGCCGCAGTACGCCAAGCCGGGAATGCCGGGCGCGTCATGCCCGACTCCGATCGGCCATTTCTTCCCACCTGGACCGTACGGCTGAAAATGATTGACGTGCAGGGGATTACGCCAGCCAAGGGCGGGTTGTTCCTGAACACGGGTACGCGGCACTTGGTGCAATTTGTGGACCGGGTGGACAGCATCGACATGAAAAAAACGGCCAAACCTCTCCGCTGGGACGCTGCGTTCCAACCGGAAGGCACCAATGTAAATTTTGTGGAAGTCCGGGCCGATGGTCTCCACGTCCGCACCTTCGAGAAGGGTGTGGAAGGGGAGACGCTCGCTTGCGGCACCGGGCTCACCGCCTGCGCCCTGGCGGCGTACAAGGCCGGGGTTCCTGCGGCCGGCCAGATTCCCGGTCCAGCCGGGAATGATGTCACTGGTCAAGCCGGAAATGGAGCTCCTTGTCAGGGCCAATCCGGATCGGCCATCTCCTACCGCCTGCAATGCCGCCGCGGAGACTGGCTCCAGGTGGACTTCCACCCCGGCACCCCCAGCGCCCCCGACACCTTCGCCGATGTGTACCTCACCGGCCCGGCAGAATTGATGGCGGTTAACCAATTGAAACAGAGCGACTTGTAATATAATCCTCGTCGCAAAATTGAACGAGGATTATACTGTAATAGATTGATACAGAAGAGGATAAGCATCACGACAAACATACATGAGAGCAGCGATTTACGGCGCCGGGTCCCTCGGAACCATCCTGGGCGCATACATCACAAAAAAAGGCGGAAAAATTGACCTCATTAACCGCAACGTAAAACACGTGGAGGCCCTGCAGAAGAACGGGGCCAAAGTGACGGGCACCGTGAACTTCACCCAAACGGTCACCGCTTACACGCCGGACAAAATGAGCGGACAGTACGACATCATCTTCCTCCTCACCAAGCAGCAGCACAACGCAGAGGTGGTCACCTTCCTGAAGGACTTCCTGGCGCCGGACGGGGCCATCGTCACGCTGCAAAACGGCCTTCCTGAGCAGGGGATTGCCGATATCGTGGGCGAAGAAAGGGTCCTGGGCTGC
Source organism: uncultured Bacteroidales bacterium (assembly GCA_947305045.1). The sequence goes on from CAMZCW010000027.1 coordinate 2,240, forward strand.
ACCGTCGCATGGGGCGCCACCCTTCTGGAGCCGGGCGTGAGCGAGCTCACCAGCTCCCCGGACAGCCTCACCTTCTCGCTGGGAACCATCGGCCCTAAATACCATCACCTGGAAGACGCCAAGGCGCTTCTGGAGATGATGGGCCCGGTGACCGTGGAGTCCAATTTTGTGGGCACCCGCTGGAGTAAACTCCTCATTAACAGCGCGTTTTCCGGTATGAGCACCGTGCTGGGCTGCACCTTTGGCGAGGCGGCCGCCAACCGGACTTCCCGCAAGATTGTCCTTGCGCTCATCAAGGAATGCATCGACGTGTGCGCCAAAGGCGGCATCAAGATTGAGCCCGTGCAGGGCAAGGACGCCGTGAAGCTGCTGGACTACCATGGCCCCATCAAGAAACAGCTCTCCCTGCTTATCCTCCCCATCGCCATTAAAAAGCACGCCAAGCTGAAAGCCAGCATGTTACAGGACATCGAGAAGGGCAAATTGACGGAGGTCGATGCCATTAACGGCGCCATCGCCGCCTATGGCCGCAAGATAGGCTTCCCCACGCCCATGAACGAGAAAGTCACCGCCATCATCCACCGCATCGAGCAAGGCGAACTGAAGCCCTCCTTCGACAACCTGAAGCGCTTCGCCAGCTAATCGGTGCAGAATTTGCAGGAAAGAAAGCCGATGAAAAAGCTACTCCCCATTCTGTTTCTGCTGCTGGGCTTACGGGCTCAGGCCCAGGTGATTATCCTGAACGAAAACATGTTTCAAGACCGTATGACGGAAATCCGGGCTTCGGTGGTGGACTCGCTCACCAACGAGCCCGTCGCCTTTGCTTCCGTGTATGTGATTCCGGCCAAGGATACCACTATCACCAACTTTACCCTTACCAACGACAAGGGAGAGGCCAAGCTGGAGGAGGTCCCGTTTGGCCAGTACACCCTTCACATAGAGATGATGGGCTTCAAGCCCTTTGTGAAAAGCCGCTATTTTCGGCAACGGGTCACGGAACTGGGTACCGTGAAACTGCAGCAGGACGAGCAATACCTGCAGGCTGCCGTGATTAACGAGGTGGGCAATCCCATCATCGTCAAAAAAGACACCGTGGAGTTCAACGCCTCCTCCTTCCGGGTGGGCACCAACGCCATGCTCAAGGACCTCCTTAAGCGCATGCCGGGCATGGAGATTACGGATGATGGCAAAGTGAAGTTCAACGGGGAGGTAATCGACAAAATCACCGTGGGCGGCCGCACCTTTTTCTTTAACGACCAAAATACGGCGCTGAACAACCTGCCCGCCTCGGTGGTGGACAAAGTGCGGGTGATAAACCGCGACAGCGAACAAACCCGCGCCACCGGCCTCCAGGATGGGCAAAAGGAAAAAATCCTGGACGTAGGTCTCAAAAAAGAATACGAGAAAGGCTGGTTCGGCAACGTGGGAGCCAAGGGCGGTGCCACGGTAGCGGCCGCCAAGGCCGATGAACCCCTCCGGGACAACCGCGGCTTCCTGTTCGGCGCCAACGCCCTGTTATCGGCCTATAACGAAAAAGACCAGGTGACCGTAATCGCCAACGGGCAAAACGTGGACGATTCAGGTATGGTATTCATTGTTTCCGACGGGGACAATAATTGGATTTCCAGCGCGCAGGGCCTGTCTACATCGGCCCAGGCGGCGGTGAACGCCAACACCTCGCGCATCAAGGACGTGGAAACCACGGTGGGCGTCAACGGCAAATACACGGACACCGACTCCGGCACCCAGGCTTCGCGCACTACTTTCCAGGCCGACGGCAACCTCCTTTCCAAGAACGAGAACAAAGGCAAGCAATACGGCAGCTCTGTGACCGCCAATGCGGAAATGAAGAAAGAGACGGGGGAAATCTGGTTCCACGTCCGGCCTACTTTTACCCATGGGCGCACGGAGGGGTTTACAAACGGAAATTCACAAGTTACCCGGGAAGGAACCTGGATCAACAGTGCAACGTCTTCCACCCATGCGTTGAGCCGGACCAATCAGGGAGAACTTTCCGGCGATGTGTTCTTCCGTGAGCTGGGCGGAAAAAAAGACCGTACGCTCGTATTGTCTGCCGAAGGCAGTTTGCAGGCCGATAAAGGGAATAGCGAAGAGTCTTCCCGGCTGGAGACCGGCTCCGGCACCGACCTTCGCAACCTGCGGTACGACAATCGGAACAAGCAGTACTCCGTCGGGGGAACAGTCCGCTACACGGAGCCGTTTGGGGAGAAATGGCTGTTGTCGGCGATGGCCAGCATCCGCGCATCCCGTAGCGAGCGTGTCAGGGATGCCTCCGATGCCGGCGGTGCCAACGACTACTATTCGTCCCTGAGCCGGAATCGCAACATCTTGCAGGAATACCGGCTCACCGCGCAGTATAAATGGGCACAAGGCCGATATGTATCCGTGGGCGCACGCGTGTCCGGCCTTCTGGACGAGACTTTTTCCCGGAGTTTTGGTGTTTCGGAAACGACCGGCAAAAACGAGTGGCACTGGTTTGTCGCACCCAATGTGCGTTTCCGCTACAACAAGGACAGTGACCAGGTGGATGTATCGGCCTCCGGTTACGCGCGGCAGCCGGGAGCCCAGCTTCGCCTTCCCGTCCTGAATATTGCCGATCCTTCCCGCCTGACGCTGGGTAATATCTACCTGAAGCCCTACGGCAACATCAACCTGTACGCAAACTGGTACAGAAATAACCGGAAGCGCTTTTCCTTCGTGAATCTCTTCTGGACCGCTTCACTGGGCGTGTCGCCGGTGGGGTACGCCCGCTGGTACGACGCCTCCGGGGTTCTGTATTCCGTACCGGTAAATTCCCGCAGACCCTCCTTTGACACCCGGCTTTACGCAAACTATACCTTCCCGCTGGACAGCAAGAAACTGTGGTCCCTGTCCCTGGGAACCAACCTCTCCTTTAACGCCCAAACCAGTTATCAGGCGGCGGGGACCTTGCCGGGACCGGACAAAGACCAGTTTGACTATACGGCGTTCATGGCCGATTTCTGGGGCGATGCTGCCGGCTCCCGTTTCTATGGCGGGCAAAGTGGATTCAAAGAGAGCCTCACCACCACGTTCACTCCTGCCGGCAATCTGAGCCTCAAGTTCAATCCGGAGCACTTTTCCCTGGGGCTGCGGCTGTCCACGTCGGCCATGCTGGCCCGTTATTCGCTGGCACCCTCGCTCAACATGAATACCACCCATAACTCGGTAAGCCTGGAGGGCAGCTACACTACCCCGCACGAGTTTGAACTGTCCACCGATGTGGGCTATCATTTCTACACTGGCTACAAGGACGGCTTCAACCAGCCGGAGTGGCAGTGGAATGCGGAGGTCTCCAAGAACATCGGAGCCTTTACGCTCAGCCTCAAGGCACACGACATCCTGAACCAGACCCGCGGCCGCAACCACACGGTCACCGCCAACTATGAGGAGGATTCCTACCGCCTGGTGTTGGGCCGATACATCCTCTTTGGTGTAAAATGGAACTTTGGCAAGATGAATGCCGCCCATAGTCAGCGCGCCCAGCAGGCCGCCTGGAACATGGCCTGGTAATTCCGCTGCCCGAGCGCCACGGAAAGTGCCTGTTTTGTGGTGCTTCACCTATTGCAGCACATCGCCGCTGGTCGCTAACGCGCTGATACACAGCTGTTTACAGAAAATCCTCGGCGCTTTTGGAGCCGAGGATTATTAGCAAAATGCTGATTATTAAACAATTATCGACCAGCCCGTTTTTCAGAATTATTGCGTATCTTTGTAAGACTAATTAGAAACGAACGCGTATGACACCATTCAAAGGTTTAGGAACTGCGCTGCTTACCCCGTTCAAAGGGGAAGAAGTGGATTATGAGGCATTTGCCGCCACGGTGGACTGGCAGGTGACAACCGGTGTGGACTTCCTGGTTCCGCTGGGCACCACCGGGGAAACACCCACGCTTACAGAATCGGAAAAACTCCAGGTGCTGGAGGTCACCCTGCAACACGCCGCCGGGAAACCGGTGATGGCCGGCGTGGGTACCAACAGCCTCACGGGCACTCTCGCCAATATGCGCCTCCTGCAGGATGCCAATGCCTATCTGATTGTGGCACCCTTCTACAACAAGCCGCCGCAGCGGGGCCTCTACGCATACTTCAAAGCCCTCGCAGAGCGCACGGACAAGCCCATCGTCCTGTACAATGTGCCCGGCCGAACAGGCTGCAACATAGAGGCGGAAACCACCCTGGCCCTGGCGCGGGACATCCCCAACATTGTGGGCGTCAAGGAGGCTTCCGGCAACATCGGCCAAATTGAGGCCATCCTCAAGGGTCGTCCGGAGGGCTTCAGCGTGCTCAGCGGCAACGACGACCAAACCCTGGAACTCATGAAAATGGGGGCCGATGGCGTGGTCTCCGTGGCCTCCAACGTATTCCCCAGCGCCATGGTGGATTTTGTGCATGCGCTGCAGGCGGGCAAGCTGGAAGAGGCGGAAAAGATGGACGCCCGGCTGAGCCCCCTGTTCAAGGCGCTCTTCGTGGAGCCCAACCCCATCCCGGCCAAGGCCGCCATGGCCCAGCTCGGGCTCATGGAAAACAGCCTGCGCCTGCCGCTGGTTCCCGCCACCGCTGCCACGGAGGAACTGCTCAAACAAACCCTTAAAGACCTGTTCTAATGGAAATTACCCTGCAAGAGTTCAATGAAGTTATCGCCGCCCTGGAAAAAGGGGAGCTCCGCGTTGCCCGGAAAGTGAACGGCGAGTGGGTGGTGAATCGGCACGTAAAAGAGGTCATTCTGGCCGGCTTCAAGCTGGGCGCCATTACGGACATGAGAGAAGGGCAATTCCCCTTCTTTGACAAAAACACCTTCCCGGTGCGGCAATTCAATGCCTCCGACGGCGTGCGCATCGTCCCCGGCGGCACCAGCATCCGGCGCGGCGCGTACCTGGCGCCCGGCAGCATCGTCATGCCCCCGGCCTATGTGAATGTAGGTGCGTACGTGGGAGAAGGTACGATGGTGGACAGCCACGTCACCATCGGCTCCTGCGCCCAGGTGGGCCGGAACATCCATATATCGGCCTCTACGCAGATTGGCGGTGTGCTGGAACCCGCCGGTGCCCTGCCTACCATCATTGAGGACGGTGCGTTCGTGGGCGGTAACTGCGGCATCTATGAAGGCACCATCGTCCAGGAAGGCGCCGTGATTGCCTCCGGCGTTATCATCACCTCTTCCACGGCCATTTTCGATGCCACCACCGGCAGCTTCATCAAACGCAACGCGGACGGCCGCATTGTGGTGCCGCGTAACGCCGTGGTCGTGAGCGGCTCCAAGCCCATCATCCGGGACGGAAAACCCCTGGAGAGCGGCGTGCACCTGTACTGCCCGGTGATTGTAAAGTATCGGGACCAGAAAACAGCCGGCAGCGTCCACCTGGAGGACCTGCTGCGTTAGGGCACCTTGGCCTGGGCCCCACTGCGTTAGGGCACCTTGGCCTGCCCGCACTGCGTTAGGGCACCCTGGCCTGCCCGCACTGCGTTAGGGCACCCTGGCTTGGGCCCTCCACGGGCGCACTTTTACGGAAAAACGTAGCACTGGCGGACCTTTTGGCCCGCCAGCGGCGCATTTAGGGGCCAAAACGTGGCAGTAGCGGGCCTCGCCCTCCTCTCTGCCGAAACCCGCCGGGCATTAAAGCACGAGGAGAAGCACGAGAAGGGGCCCAGTTGAGGGCAGGTGTGCTTTAACGGGGTGTGAAGGGGGGCATTAAAGCACGGGGAGAGGCACGAGAAGGGGTCCAGTTGAGGGCAGGTGTGCTTTAAGCGAGCACGCGATATGACGGAAGAGGGAGTGTGGACGCATGACGGGCCAGGGGACTACCATTTTTCCAAAAAGATACGTATATTTGTGGGTTATTAAGATGAGTCCCTCCTTGAGGGGGTTCGGGAGGTTTAACATTTAACTTATCATAAGATGATAGTAGCCGTAGTAGGCGCCACGGGCGTTGTGGGCCAAAAAATGTTGGAAGTGCTGCAGGAACGCCAGTTCCCGGTGACCGAGTTGTTGCCGGTAGCATCGGCACGCTCCTGGGGGAAAAAAGTGACCTTCCAGGGCAAGGAATGGACGGTAATGAGTGCCGATGAAGCCATCGCGCGCAAGCCCGTACTGGCCATTTTCAGCGCCGGCGGTGCGGCATCGGCAGAACTGGCACCGCAATTCGCAAAAATAGGCTGCTACGTGGTGGACAACTCTTCCTATTGGCGCATGGATCCTTCCGTCCCGCTGGTGGTTCCGGAAATCAATGCCGATGTCCTCACGCCGGCAGACCACATCATCGCCAACCCTAACTGCTCCACCATCCAGATGGTGCTGCCGCTGGCACCGCTGCATAAGGCCTATGGCATCAAGCGCATCGTGGTGAGCACCTACCAGAGCGTTACGGGCGCCGGTCAGCGGGGCATTGAGCAGCTGGAGGCGGAACGCGCCGGCGGCTCGGGCAGCAAGTTCCCGCACCCGATTGACCTGAATATCCTCCCGCACATTGACTCCTTCCTCCCGGACGGCTACACCAAGGAGGAGATGAAGATGGTGAACGAAACCCGCAAAATCCTCAGGGACAGCAGGATAGCCGTCAGCGCCACTACGGTCCGCGTGCCGGTAAAAGGCGGCCACTCGGAAAGCGTCAACATAGAATTCAACAAGCCGTATGACCTGACGGAGGCCCGTCAGCTCATGGCCGATATGCCTGGCGTGGTCATCCAGGATGACCCGGCCAACAACGTGTACCCCATGCCGTTGTATGCCTGGGGGAAGGACGATGTTTTTGTGGGCCGCATCCGCCGGGACCCCTCGGTGGAGAACGGACTCAACCTGTGGTGCGTGAGCGACAACATCCGCAAGGGTGCCGCCACCAATGCCGTACAAATTGCCCAGGTGCTCCTGGCTAAAGGCTGGCTGGGCTAGCCTGTCATTCTGAGCGGAGCCCGAAGGGCGAAGTCGAAGAATCTCAAACACGATGAACTGGACTTTTTTCAAAGAACTGCTGAGCATGGATTCCACTTCCGGAAAGGAGCGGGAGGTGGCTCAGTGGCTTCTGACACAGCTGGAAGCCCCGGTAGTGGAGTCCATGGAAGTGGGGGACGGCACCCTGAACCTTTTCCTGAAGTGGGGTACCCCCAAGGTGGTGTTCTGCACCCACCTGGATACGGTCCCTCCCTATATCGCCCCTGAGTTTCCGGAGGAGATGCTCTCCCGAGGAACTCCGTTCGCTTCGCTCTCTCCGGCCCCTCCCACCGCTACCGCGGCGGGCCCCTCCCCCTACCCATGTGCGGGGGTGCACATGTCCTCGGGAGAGCATCCCCTCCGGATAGAAGGACATGGGGAGGACGTCATGCCCGGCTACGACCGGGCATCTCGTGCCATCACCGGCCGGGGAAGCTGCGACGCGAAGGGGCAGCTCTTTGCCATGTACACGGCGTGTAAGGAGTTGGAGGCCAGTGGGTGCACGGACTTCGGGCTGCTGCTGCTGGCAGGGGAGGAGACAGGGTCCTGGGGGGCCAAAGCGTTCTCCAAGACCGGATTCCAAGCGACGTTTCTCATTGTAGGAGAGCCCACGGAGAACAAGATGGTAAGCGCCTCCAAGGGCACCAAGTCCTATGACCTCACTTTCCGCGGGGAGGCGTTCCACTCCGGCTATCCGCAGTATGGCGTAAGCGCAGTGAACCTGTTCAATGACTTTTATAATAAGCTGAAGGCCAAGGATTTCGGGGAGGATCCTGTGCTGGGTGCTACCACCTGGAACGTGGGATTGGTGCACAGTGACAATCCGCAGAACATCCTGTCTCCGGAACTCACCTGCCGCCTGTATTTCCGCACCACCTTCGTGAGTGACCAGGCCGTCCAGGACTGGATGGAACAGGCCCCCAAAGGCATAGGCCTTTCTTCCACGTCGCTTCGCGACCCTGTACGGGCAAATGTTCCAGAAAGGCCTATGCCTTCCGGCACCCCCGGCCCGGTCGGGGGTCTCACGGTAGTGCCCCGCGGGGGAGACGCGCCTGCGCGGTACGTCACGCTGCCCGGCTTCGAGAGTGCGCCCGTGGCGTTTGGCAGCGACGCGCCGCACCTCACGGGCTTCGGCCATAAAATCATTTGCGGCCCCGGGACCATCCGCGTGGCGCATCGCCCGGATGAACACGTCCTGGTGCGCGACCTGGAAACCGCCGTGGCGCAGTATGTGGAAATGTATCGTAAAATACAAGATATTGTAACACAATGAGTTGCGGAAAATCGTCTGCGTAAAAGTACATGGACGATTTTCTGTAAACTACTGATAGTAAGAAGATTACATTTAACGGCAATGATCAAGGTAATCCTGAGTGGCTACGGAAAGATGGGCCACATGATAGAAACAGAGCTCAAACGAAGAGGCATTGCGCTGGTGGAGGCCAGCGAGGACATCACGGCTACGGATCCGGCCACGGCCAGCGAGTGCGTGTGCATCGACTTTACCACCCCGGAGGCCTTCCGGAAAAACTATCCCTTCATTGCCACCCACTTCAAGGCGGCGGTCATTGGCACCACCGGCTGGAACGACATCCAGGACCAGGTGATCCAGGCTTTCCAACAGGCCGATACCCCCATGATCTACGCCTCCAACTTCTCGCTGGGGGTGAACGCCCTGTTTAAGGCCATCGAAAAGGCATCGGCGCTCTTGAGAGACGCCGGCTACACCCCCGAGATTGAGGAAATCCACCACATCCACAAGCTGGACGCTCCCTCCGGAACGGCCAAGTCTATGGCGGAGCTGGTGAAGGCCAGCCTGAACGAAACCCCGGAAATCACCTCCATCCGCGAAGGGGAAGTGCCTGGTATCCATACGCTTACCCTTACATCGGCCTGTGACAGACTCACCCTCAAACACGAGGCCTTCTCCCGCGAAGGCTTTGCCAAAGGTGCCGTGGTAGCGGCCCTCAAAACCGAAACCCTGCAAGGGGTGCATGAATTCAGCGAACTCCTGTAATGATTAGCGTCCTGAAATTTGGCGGCTCGTCCGTTGCCTCCGCGACCAACATGTCGCGCGTGCTGGATATTGTGGAAAAAGAGCAGGGCAAGGTGGTGCTCATCTCCAGCGCCATCAGCGGCTGCACGGATGCCTTCCTGAAGGGGGAAGAGGAGAGCCTCGCCGCCATGGAAGGCAAGCACAGGGACATCGTCACGCGGCTGTTCACCGGCGAAGAACGCGCCAAGGTGCAGGCGCAGGTGGACGACCTTTTCGCCCAGCTCAGGAAGGCCCCCAAGGACGAGCAGGTCACCTACGGCGAGCTCCTGTCCACCACCATCCTGGCCGCCAAACTCCGGACAGAAGGCAAAAACACCGCCTGGCTGGACTCCCGCGACCTGGTAGTGAAGGACGATGAGCCACTGACTTACAGCAAGATACAATCGGCCATCGGCACCACCAAGGCCGATATTTATGTAGCCCCGGGCTTTATCTGCCGGGACAAAAACGGCAATATAAGCACCCTGGGCCGCGGGGGGTCCGACTACACCGCTGCCCTGTACGCCGCCGCCATCCAGGCCGACAAGCTCCAGATCTGGACCGATGTCCCCGGCATCATGACGGCCAACCCCAAGCAGGTGAGCGCAGCCCGCACCATCCCGCGGATGTCGTACGCGGCCGCACTGGACATGGCTTCGCACGGTGCCAAGGTGCTGTATGCTCCCACGGTAGCCCCGGCCATGGCCGCCGGTATCGACATTGAAATCCGCAACACCTTTGCCCCGGAGGGGAAATACACCGTAATTGGTGCACAGAAGGATGCCACCCAATGGATTGGCGTGGCCTCGGAAGGCGGGAACATCCGCCTGGTGGGCGCCCAGATGGCCGATCAGGTCGGCCATGACGGCGCAGACGCCGACCGCGCCTCCAAGGCCCTCACGGAGGCAGGCATTGCCGCCAGGAGCATATCGGCCCAGGGCGGCGGCCTGGACATTGTGGTGCGGCCGGGCGTGCTGGACAAGGCGCTCCGGGCGCTGCACCGGGCCTTTTTCCAGGAGCTGCCGGTGAAGGAAGTGAACCTGTTCATTGCCGGCGACGGCGCCGTAGCACGGGCCCTCATCGGCCTGATAGACCAGACGGCGGAAACCGTGAAAGAACGCACCGGGAAGGTGCTGCGGATTGTGGGGCGGGCCAACAGCCGGAAATTCGGCCTGGACGCCGGCGGGCATCCGGAACTGGATCGGGAAGGAGACTATATTGACGCCATCCTGAGCCAGGCCACCCAGGGCGCGCTCTTTGTGGACGTTACCAATAGCGAAACCCTTTACAAACGCTATACGGAGCTGCTGGAGGCTGGTATCGGCATTATTTCCAGCAACCGTCGCTCCTTTGCCGTACCGTATGCGGACTATGCCGCCATCCAGGCTGCCGCGCGCGAAAACGGCGTGCCGCTCCGTTACGAGACCACGGTAGGCGCGGCCCTGCCCATGCTGGAGTCTATCACCCGCGGCACCAACAGCTGCGACGAGATTCTCTCTATCGAGGCCGTGGTCTCCTGCACGCTGAACCAGATTCTGGGGGATTACCGCCCCGGCGGCGACACGTTCGCCTCCCTGGTGCGCAAAGCCCAGGCCGCCGGCCTCACGGAAAAAGACCCGCGCATGGATCTTAGCGGCAAGGACGCCCTCCGCAAGCTCCTCATCCTTGCCCGCGAAGCCGGCGCCCAGCTGGAAGAAAAGGACGTGCGCATTACGCCCATCGTCCCGCCAGAGCGCTTCAAAGGCAGCCTGGACGATTTTTACACCGCTCTGGAAGAGAGTGAGCCGGAGCTGGCCCGCCAGGAGAACGAAGCCGCCGCTCAGGGCTTCCGCCGCCGCTTTGTGGCCTGGCTGGAAAAAACGCCGGCGGGCTATCAGGCGGGCATCGGCATCCGGAATGTGGCGCCCGTACACCCGGCCTACCACCTTCGCGGCACGGAAAACGCCATCATCGTCCGGAGCGCCTTCCATCCCTATCCGCTGGTAATCCAAGGCCCCGGTGAAGGTGCCCGCGATGCCGCCAGCAGTATCCTGAACGACATTTTACGGTAGGTACAAGAATTATTCGTATCTTTGCAAACTATGTTAATGCAGAGCACTGGCATATGGGGTTTCCTCAGTTTTGGCTGGGCCGATGTCCTGGACATCGCCATGGTGGCCATTATCATCTTTTTGCTCATCCGTAGCATCAAGGGGGACTCCACCGTACTCAATATTGTGCTGGTGCTGGTAATCATGCTGGTGGTCCAGGCCGTGGTGAGCGCCCTGAACATGCGCATGATGACCGTCCTGATGAATACCCTCCTGGATGTGGGTGTTCTGGCCGTAATTATCCTGTTCCAGCCGGAAATCCGCCATGCGCTCAACCGCCTGGCCGTGCGCTCCGGCATTGCCCGCCGCAGCGGACAAATTTTCAACCGCCTGTTGGGCGTCAAGGAAGAAAAACTGGGCCGCCAGAGCGTGGAGGAGCTGGGAGAGGCCGTGCGGGCCATGTCGGCCGAGAAAACCGGCGCCCTCATTGTCCTGCAGCACAAGAGCTCCATGGAAGAGTACATGAATACCGGCGACCGTTTTGAGGCCGATATCAACCGGCGGCTCATCATGAATATCTTTTTCAAGAATTCCCCGCTGCACGACGGCGCCATGATCATTGTGGGCGACCACATTGCCGCCGCCCGCTGCCAGCTGCCCATGACCAACCGGACGGACATTCCCGCCCATTACGGCATGCGGCACCGCGCGGCCATCGGCCTGAGTGAAGATACGGATGCCGATATCCTTGTGGTTTCCGAGGAAACGGGCAACGTGAGTTTTGTGCGGGGTGGTGAAATCCAGACGGTGGCCAGCATGAAGGACCTCAGGGAACTGCTGAACAACGTGATGAACGAGGAGGGATAAATGGACGCAAGACTGGAAGCCAAGCTGGGATTTGACAAGGTGCGGGCCGCCATTGAGGCACGCTGCTCTACGGAATATGCCGCTACCCGCGTGGCGGAGGAGGAGTTCAGCACGGATGCGGCCCAGATTCACCGCCGGCACCTGCTCGCGGACGAGATGCGCCTCATCCTCATGTTTGAGGACAGTTTTCCCACGGCCGGCTACATAGACGCCATCGCTTTTCTGGAACCGATTGGCAAAAGTGCTTCCATCGACTTGCTTTCCCTGGGCAAGCTGCGTACGCTGCTGGATACGCTCCGCAAGGCGCTGCACTTTTTCCATACGGTAAAGGAGGGAATTTACCCCAACCTGCAGCACCTGGCGGCAGGCATTCAGGCGCCCACGGAGGTCATGCAGCGCATCGACGCCATCCTGGACCGCCACGGGGACATCAAGGATACCGCCTCGGACGAGCTTTACAAGATTCGCCGCAGCATCAAGGACAAGGAGATTAACATTTCCAAGCGGATGAACGCCATCCTGCGCCAGGCGCAGCAGGAGGGACTGGCCGATGCCGATGCCTCCGTAGCCATCCGCGACGGCAAAATGCTCATTCCGGTGACATCGGCCAAGAAAAGGGCCTTCCAGGGCTTTGTGTACGATGAAAGCGCCACCGGAAAAACTACCTTCATGGAGCCGGCGGAGATTGTGGCGCTGCAAAACGAAATTGCGGAGCTGCATTTTGCCCAGACGCGCGAAATTGCCAAAATTCTTTACGAGTTTGCCGAATTCCTGCGGCCGTTTGTCCCGGAGCTCATTGCCGGAGCCACGTTTGTGGGAGAACTGGACTTCAACATGGCCAAGGCCTATGTGGCCCTGGACTACATTGCCGGCATGCCGGTGGTGTCGGAAGACGGCCGGCTGAACCTGCGCAAAGCCCGCCATCCGTTGCTGGAAAAGAGCCTGCGGAAGGAGAAAAAAGCCATTGTTCCGCTCACGGTGGAACTCACTCCGGAAAAGCGCATCCTGCTTATCTCCGGCCCCAACGCCGGCGGCAAGAGCGTCTGCCTCAAAACCGTGGGCCTGCTGCAGTACATGTTCCAGTGGGGCATGCTCATTCCCACCTCGGAAAGCTCGGAACTGCCTGTATTTGACCGCATTATGGTCTCTATCGGGGATGACCAATCCCTGGAAAACGACCTTTCCACTTATAGTAGTTTCCTCTCCGACATGAACGCCATGCTCGCTGTGGCCGATGCCCGCACACTGGTGCTCATCGACGAATTTGGCTCAGGTACGGAGCCTGCGGCCGGCGGCGCCATTGCGGAGGCCATCCTGCATGAGCTGGACAGCCGCGGGGCCTACGGAGTCATTACAACGCACTACACCAACCTCAAACTATACGCTTCAAGCGCCGATACCGGCGTGGTGAACGGTGCCATGCAGTTCGATGCCGCCACCGTTGCGCCGCTCTTCCAGCTGGAAGTGGGGCTGCCGGGCTCATCGTTTGCGTTTGAGCTGGCCCGGAAGATGGGCCTGCCGGAGGCCATCGTGCACGATGCCGAGGAGCGTGCCGGCGAGCAGTTCGTGGGGATTGAGCGGAACCTCCGCAAAATTGCCCGCAGCCGCCGCGCCCTGGACGAGAAACTCACCAAGATCCGCGCCACGGACAAAACGCTGGAAGGCCTTACGGACCGCTACGAGAAAGAGCTGGAGGACATCCAGGAGATGCGCCGCCGCATCCTGGAGGAGGCCCGCGAGGAAGCGGAAAAGATTATCCGCGGAGCCAACAAACAGGTGGAGAACACCATCCGCACCATCAAGGAGTCGCAGGCCCGGAAGGAGGAAACGCAAGGGGCCCGCGCAGAGCTCCAAGGCTTCCTGGGCGCACTGGTAGACAGCCGCGGCAAGCGGGATGCCTATATCGACAAAAAACTGCAAAGCGTCAAGGAACGCAAGGAGCGCGAGAAAGTGCGCAAACGCAAGCGTGCCGACGGCGAAACCCTCCAACAGCTGGAGCAGGCGGAGGCGCAGGACCGCAAGATGGCCGCCTTCCGCAGCGCGCCGCTCAAGGTAGGGGAGAAGGTGCGTATCAAGGACAATGGCATGGTGGGCGAAGTGTCCACCGTGAGCACCAAGGCAGTGAGCGTGATTGTGGGCAATATCACCACCAAGCTGCCGCTGGACCGCGTAGAGCGCATAACGGCCAATGAGTACAAGGCGGTGGTGAAGGCGCCTGCGGAGCGCCCCCGCCAGGTGATGGACCGCGCCATCAGCGAGCGCAAGGCTTCCTTCAAACTGGAGCTCGATGTCCGCGGGGAGCGCGTGGTGGATGCGATTGACATTGTCATGCGTTATATTGACGATGCCATCATGCTGGGCGTTCCTTCGGTGCGGATTTTGCATGGAAAGGGAACGGGCGCGCTGCGGGAGGAAATCCAAAAGTACGTGCGTACCGTGCCCGGTGTACAGTCCGTTGCAGACGAACACATCCAAATGGGTGGTTCCGGTGTAACGGTTGTGAAATTTGACTAAAACCTAATACCAATGAATGTTCTGAGGACGAGCAAGATCGGGGAGACGGGAGAACAGCTGGCCTGCGATTTTTTAGAAACGCGCGGGCATCAAATCCTGGACCGCAACTGGCACAGCGGCCATTTGGAACTGGACATTGTTTCCGAAGGCCCGGACGGCCTGCATTTCGTGGAGGTGAAAGCCCGCACGGCTCCGGTTACCGCCACCGTGCTGGACCAGGTGAATGCTGTCAAGCAAAAACGGATTACAGCTGCTGCTGCCCAATACCTTAACAAAAAACACCTGGCCGGAAAAGAAGTGTATTTTGACGTCATTTCCGTCCTGTTCGACGGCCAGACGTCCGTGGTGCGGTATTTCCCCCAGGCCTGGATTCCCATGTACATATAGACTAACCACACAATCAATGAATACCAACAACCGATATTGCGTTATAATGGCCGATGGCTCCGGCGCACCATACCAGCTCCGCATCACCTTCGACCGTTTCCGGAAGGTCGTCCCCCAGGAAAACATCCTGGTGGTGACGCCCGGCCGTTTTGCCGGCGAGGCCCGCAAGGTGCTGCCGGAGCTGCTCCCTGAAAATCTGCTGCAGGAACCCATGGCCCGGAAAACCGCGCCCTGCATGGCCTATGCCGCTTATACCCTGCTTACCCGGAACCCGGAGGCCGTCATCGTGGCCACGCCGTGGGACCTGGTCATCCGCGACGAGCGCCTTTTCGCCCACACGCTGGGGGACGCTTTTACCTATGTGGAAGAAAACGATGTCCTCATGACGCTGGGGATCGTCCCCAAAACGCCGGATGTGAACTTTGGTTACATCCAGGTGCGTGAGGGCCGCAACGCCCACCTGATGGCCGGGCCGCTGCAGGTGAAAACCTTCACGGAAAAGCCTTCGCCGGAGCTGGCCGACGTATTTGTGCGCACCGGCGAGTTCTTCTGGAACAGCGGTATCTTCATCTGGAAGGCGACGACGATTGTCTCGGAAATGGAAAAATACATTCCGGAAGTCACGGAAATGTTCAAAGGCTGGGAAACCCGCATCGGAGACCCCGTTTTTGTGGAACAGGCCTACGTGGAATGCCCCAAGGTCTCCCTGGACTACGGCGTCATGGAGCGCACCTCCCGCGCCTGGCTCTATCCCGCGAGATTTGGCTGGGCCGATATTGATAGGCTTTGAGGCCTGTCATTTCGAGCGAAGCCGAGAAATCTCCGCTTGTGAAAAAACCTGTTGATAACTTTTGGTAAATCAAAATATTATCCGTATCTTT
>CAMZCW010000028.1 GCA_947305045.1 uncultured Bacteroidales bacterium
CCATGGAGAAACAGATGGCCGCGTTGTGAGCGATTCCGCAAAAAAGTTGTAAATTAGCGGAATAAAACACAGTATGACCATGAAACTGAACACTTTCTTAACCGGCGCCGTGTGCGCCCTCCTGTGCTGGGCGTGCGCCCCCAAGGCCCAGAACAACTCCACCCTGGATACCATTTTTGCCCGTAAAAGTGTACGCACGTACACTGACCAGGCCGTTGCCCCGGAGCAGGTGGAAACCCTCCTGAAGGCGGCCATGGCCGCCCCCAGCGGAATCAATCTGCAGCCCTGGCGTTTTGTGGTAGTGACAGACGCGGACACCAAAGCAACGCTCGCCGGTCCCCGCAACAGCATGATTACCCAGGCTCCCGTTGTTATCGTCATTTGCGGCGAAACCACCTGGACGCACAAGCCCTGGGGAGAGCCAGATGCCCCGGAGGTAACGGAGCCTAACCGCAACTGGACGGCGGACTGCGCTGCCGCAACGGAGAACCTTCTCCTGGCTGCGGAGGCCATCGGCCTGGGCGCCGTTTGGACCGCCTGCTACCCCTATGAGGAGCGGATGGCTACCACCATCGAGGCCCTGGGTATCCCGGAAAATGTAATGCCGTACTGCATTGTCCCTGTAGGCTATCCCGGCGGGGACGAGAAACCCAAGGACAAGTGGAAGCCGGAAAACATCCACTACGAGAAGTGGTAATGACAAAAAAACACCTCGGGATTCAATCCTGAGGTGATTTTTTTATGAGATACAGGCGCTACAGCCGTTCCTTGATGGCCTTGGTGGCTTCCTCGTAACCGGGTTTCTCCAGCAGGGCGAACATGTTCTTCTTGTAGGCCTCTACGCCGGGCTGGTTGAAGGGGTTCACGCCCAGGGTATAGGCGCTTACGCCGCAGGCAAACTCGAAGAAGTACAGGAGTTCACCCAGACGCTTGGCGTCCAGGGTTTCGATGGAAACCTCAACCTGGGGCACGCCGCCGTCGATGTGGGCCAGGCGCGTTCCCAGTTCCGCCATGTGGTTGCAGTGCTCCACGTGCTTACCGGCAAGGAAGTTGAGCTGGTCCAGGTTCTGGCTGTCCGACTCAATAACCACGCTGCGGCGGGCATTGTCCACGTGCAGGACAGTCTCAAACATGATGCGGGAGCCCTCCTGGATGAACTGGCCCATGGAGTGAAGATCGGCCGTGTTGTTTACGCTGGCAGGATAGATGCCGGTGCCGTCTTTGCCCTCGGACTCGCCGTAGAGCTGCTTCCACCACTCGGCTACATAGGTGAGCTTGGGATTGTAGTTCACCAGGATTTCCGTGCTCTTGCCGCACTCCTTGAACAGGAGGTTGCGCATGGCAGCGTAAACCACGGCGGGGTTGCCTGCTTCCTTGATGGAAAGGGCGCGTTCCGCCTTTTTGGCACCATCGACAAGGTCTTTGATGTCAAAGCCGGCTACGGCGATGGGCAGCAGACCTACCGGAGTGAGGACGCTGAAACGGCCGCCCACATTGTCCGGGACGATAAACGTCTTGTAACCTTCCTGGCGGGAGAGGGTTTTCAGGGCGCCGCGTTCTGCGTCCGTAATGGCCACAATGCGCTCTGCAGCTTCTTTTTTACCGTAAATGCTCTCAATGAACTGTTTCACAATACGGAAAGCGACGGCAGGTTCCGTGGTGGTGCCGCTCTTGGAAATGACGATGCAGGCCACATTGCGTTCCTTGGCAAGGTCCATCAGTTCTGCCAGGTATTCTTCCGAGAGGTTGTTGCCGGCGAACACCACTTCCGGAGCGTTTTTGTGCTTGAGTTGCTTGGCAAAGTTGTGGCTCAGGGCCTCAATCACACATTTGGCGCCCAGGTAGCTGCCGCCAATGCCAATGGCAATCACAAGGTCCACACCCTTTTTGTTCCAGCTGTTCCGGATGGCTTCCATGTCGTTCAGGAGACCGTCCGTAATCTCTGAGGGGAGGTGTTTCCAACCCAGGAAATCGTTGCCGGCACCGGATTCACTGTCCAGTACATCAAAGGCATCCAGGGCTTTTTGCACATACGCTTTGAATTGTTCATCCTTCACGAAGGACTCGCAACCTTTCACATCTACTTTTACCATATTGTTTTGTTTAAGATATTTCAGTCTTACAAAGATAGCTTTCTTTTTCGGAAAAGAAAAGGGCTCAAGAGAGAATCTTCAGTTGCAAAAGCGCAAAATAATCCTTACATTTGCATCCCGTATTTGACATTTTTCTACAGCACTATGAAATACGGGTTCGACAACGCAAAGTACTTAAAAATCCAATCAGAGCACATCAAGGAGCGCATCGCCAAGTTCGGCGACAAACTCTACATGGAGTTTGGCGGCAAACTGTTCGACGACTACCATGCCTCCCGCGTGCTCCCGGGCTTTGAGCCGGACTCCAAGCTTCAGATGCTCATGCAGCTCAAGGATGAGCTGGAGATGATTATCGTCATCAGTGCCGTGGATATCGAAAAGAACAAGATGCGCGCAGACCTGGGCATAACCTACGATATGGATGTGCTGCGCCTGAGGGACGAATTTATGGCCCGCGGTTTCAGCGTGAACAGCGTGGTTATCACGCACTTCAACGGGCAGGCGAGTGCCGAGGCCTACCGCAAACGCCTGGAGAACATGGACATCAAGGTCTATTACCACTATACCATCGAAGGCTATCCCAACAACGTCTCGCTCATCGACTCGGATGAAGGTTTTGGCCGGAACGACTATGTGGAAACTACGCGTCCGCTCATCGTGGTGACGGCCCCCGGTCCCGGCAGCGGCAAAATGGCAGTGTGCCTGAGCCAGCTGTACCAGGAGAACAAGCGCGGCGTCAAAGCCGGCTATGCCAAATTCGAGACCTTCCCGGTATGGGATCTTTCTCTCACGCACCCCGTGAACATTGCCTATGAAGCCGCCACGGCGGACCTGGACGATGTCAACATGATCGACCCGTTCCACCTGGATGCGTATGGTACCACCGCCGTCAACTACAACCGTGACATTGAGATTTTCCCGGTGATGAACGCCCTGTTCGAGGACATCTACGGGGAAACGCCGTACAAATCGCCCACGGATATGGGCGTGAACATGATTGGTTCCTGCATCTGTGACGATGAAGTGTGTCGCGAAGCCTCCCGTCAGGAGATTATCCGCCGCTACTTCACCGGCCTTTGCAATCTGGCCGATGGCAAGTGCACGGAGAACGAGGTGAACAAACTGGCCCTCCTGTTGAAGCGGGCCAAGCTCTCCATCAATGACCGTCAGTGCGTGGTGGCCGCCCGCGAGCGCCTGGAGAAGGCACAGAAGGCCACTGCCGCCATGGAACTGGAAGACGGTACCATCCTCACCGGCGAAACCAGTCCGCTGCTGGGTCCCAGTGCCGCCCTGCTGCTGAACGCCATCAAGCACCTGGCCGGCATTGCCCATAATGTGAAGCTGATCCCGCAAACCATGATAGAGCCCATTCAGAAGCTCAAGGTGGATTACCTGCACGGGCACAACCCGCGCCTGCACACGGACGAGGTGCTGGTGGCCATCTCCATGATGGGCCGGCTGGACGAGAACTGCCGCCTTGCCCTGGAACAGCTGCCCAACCTCAAGGGCGCCCAGGTACATTCCACGGTGATGCTCAGCGAGGTGGACCGGAAAACCTGGAACAAGCTGGGGATCGGCCTCACCTGTGACCCGGTTCGTAAAATCAAGAAAGTTGTATGAGAAGATGGCTGCTCATAGCCGGTGTGCTGCTTGCCGGTGCCTGTTCGCAGGCGCAGGTGAAGCAGTACGGCATCAAGGTGGTGAAAGAATACCCGCACCGCACGGACGCCTATACCCAGGGCCTGTTCTTCCAGGACGGCATCCTGTGGGAAACCACGGGGCAGTACGGGGAGAGCACCATTCGCACGGTAGACCTTGCCAGCGGAGAACCCACGCAGCTTAAAAAGCTCAACAGCAAGTATTTCGGCGAAGGCTCCGTTATCCTGGACGGCGTGCTGTATGTGCTCACCTGGACCAATAAGGTGGCCTTTAAGTACGATGCCGCCACCCTTACGTACCAGAAGACGCTCAGCTACCCGCGGGAAGGCTGGGGTATCACCACGGATGGGAAGCAGCTCATCGCCAGCGACGGCAGCGCCAACCTGTTCTTCCTGGACAAGGACCTCAAGCTCCTTAAACGCCAGCCCGTGACCATGAACGGCCGGTCGCTCCGCTACCTGAACGAGCTGGAGTGGATCGATGGTAAAATTTGGGCCAACGTATACACCACGGACACCATCGTCATCATCAATCCTGCCGATGGCAAGGTGGAAGCGGCCATTGACTGCAGCGGGCTCCTGCCCCGCAAGCTGCGTAAAAAGGATACGGATGTGCTCAACGGCATTGCGCTGGACGCGGAAGGGCGTATTTACTTAACAGGGAAAAAATGGCCCCGCCTGTACCAGGTGGAGCTGGTTAAAAAATAAATTTACATAACAGGGGTATCGGCCCAAAGGCCGATTGAGATTATACCCATAGAACTTGATACGGTTGATACCGTCGTAAGGAAGATGAAAAAAACATTGCTTTTTGCGGCACTGTGCGTGCTGCCTCTCTGCGCCGCTGCGCAGGAACGTCTGGACTCGGTGGTGGTTTCGGCCACCCGCGCCGGCAAAGAAACTCCGGTTACCTTTGACATGGTTGGGAAGGAGGAGCTCCGTGGGAGCAACCCTTCGGCCTCCCTGCCCATGACCCTGAACCTGCTGCCCTCCGTCGTTACCTACAACGAGAACGGCACGGGCCTGGGGAATTCGTCCATGACCATCCGTGGCAGCAGGGGTTCGCAGATTAACGTGACGCTCAACGGCATTACCTTGAACGATGCCGAGTCGCAGGAGGTGTTCTGGGTGAACATTCCGGCCCTGACGAGTCTTCTGTCAGGGGTGCAGGTGCAGCGCGGGCTGGGGACGTCGGCCAGTGGTCCCGGCGCGTTTGGCGCCAGCATCAACATGAACACGGCCTTTGTGCGGCCGGAGCCTATGGCCACCATAGAGTTGAGTGGAGGCTCTTTTGGCACTGTCATGACATCGGCGGCCATCTCGTCCGGAAGGCTGCCCAGCGGGTTGTACTTTGACCTGGCCCTGAACCTGGGCATCACCGACGGATACATCCGGAACGGTTTTGTGGAGTCCACTTCGCTCTTTGCCGTGCTGGGATGGCTTCGGGGCGCCAACTCGCTCAGAATGACGTATTTACTGGGCGCACAGCGGAGTGGTATCACCTGGGATGGGATAGATCTGGAACAGTATCACAAAGACCGACGCTACAATGGGGCGGGGGAATACTACGACGACAATGGGAATGTCTGCTACTATCCCAACCAGACGGACAATTATGCCCAGCACCACCTGCAGCTCAACTATACGCGCCAGTTTGGTGCGCATCTCAGCTGGGTGAATACGGTGAATTATACCCGCGGCGACGGCTATGACGAGTACTATAAGATGAACCGGAAACTGCCCAACTTCGGCTTCCCCATGAGCGGTCGTTCGGACATGATTTATCAGAAGAAGATGGACAATGACCTCTGGGTGGCTGTCAGCAGCCTGCGGTACCGGTCGGCCCTGCTGGATGTGACGGGCGGTGTGAACCTGTCCTGGTACCGCGGCGGCCACTGGGGAGAGGTGCTGTGGGCCAAGGAAGCGCCCGATTATCCGTACCATACGCTGGACTGGTACAATCACACCGGCTGGAAACGGGAGCAGAGTGTCTTTGTGCGGGCGGAGTACCATCCGGTCCACTGGCTCACTGCCTATGCGGATGTGCAGTACCGGGGAATCGACTATAAACTCCTTGGAACCGATGACGACTTCCTGGAGTTTGGCGCGGTGGAGGCAGACCGGTTTGATTACCGCAAGCGCTGGAACTTTTTCAATCCCCGCGCAGGCGTCACGGGCGCCTGGGGCCGGCATAAGGTGTATGGCTCCGTTGCCTGGGGGCACCGGGAGCCGGGCAGGGGAGATATTAAAGAAAATGTAAAAGGCGCCCCCACTTCCATAGAACCTGAAAAAATGCTGGATACGGAGCTGGGCTATGCGTTTACCGGCCGGCGCTTCCAGGCATCGGCCAATCTATACCTGATGGAGTATTGGGACATGCTGCTGGAGACGGGCCGGCTGTCTTCTTCCGGCTATGCCATCAAGGAGAATGTGCCGCGTTCCTGGCGGCGGGGTATCGAGCTCTGTCTGGGGTGGGAACCGCTCTCCTGGCTCAAACTGGACGGCAATGTCACGCTTTCCATGAATCAGATTGCCGACTACACTTCTTATGTCCCCTACGAGGACTATTCGGCCCTGCATGCGGTCCGGTACGGACGTACCACCATGCTCATGTCGCCCTCGGTGATTGCCATGGCCCGGGCTGCATTCCGGCCCTGGAAAGGAGGACGCATCAGTGTGGATGCCAAGTACGTGGGCAAGCAGTATATAGACAATTCCATGCGCGAGGAGATGGCCATTCCGGCCTGGTGGGTGGCGAACTTGCAGGCGGGGCATCAGTTTAAACTGCCGTTGGGACTGCTCGATTTGTCGGTTTATGTAAACAATCTCTTGAATCGTATGTACTATGCGGCCGGCTGGCGCTGGGAAAGCTATAACCCTGCTTCAGACAAGGTAGAAAGCGGAATTGGCGTATATCCCCAGGCACCTTGTAATTTCATGGTGAAGCTGCGTTTTACTTTTTAAAAAAATTTATTTTGTAAATAAAAGTTTAAAAAATTTTGCAGTTTAAAAAACTTTATATACCTTTGTCACAGCAAAAGAGGATGAAACCCCTGTTGCAGGCGAAAACGCATCTTCTAACCAACTAATTAACCTTCTTCTTTTTAAGGTAAGAATACACTACTAACTAACCAAGTAAAGGGCTTGCAGGGATGTAAGCCCTTTATTGCATCTGTACCTTTGGAATTTTTTGTAATTTTGCAAGGTAAATAACAAAGTATGCTTAGAATAGACATTATCAGTGTGGTTCCGGAACTGCTCGAAAGCCCGCTGAGCCATTCCATCCCCGCCAGGGCCGTCAAAAAAGGCCTGGCCGAGATTTATATCCACGACCTTCGCAAATATGGGCTGGGCAGCCGCCAAACCGTAGACGATTATTCCTATGGCGGAGACGCCGGCATGGTAATGATGGTGGAACCCGTATTCAACTGCATCAATGACCTGAAGGCAGAACGGGACTACGACGAAGTTATTTTCATGGCGCCGGACGGCGAGATTCTTACGCAGGGAATCGCCAACGAACTTTCCCTGAAAGGCAATATCATTATCCTTTGCGGGCATTACAAGGGGATTGACGAGCGCATCCGGGAGCATCTGGTCACGCGCGAAATCTCTGTAGGGGACTTTGTGGTGAGCGGGGGAGAGATTCCTGCGGCGCTGCTGGCGGATAGCATCATCCGCCTGATTCCCGGCGTGCTTACAGATGAGACGTCGGCCCTGAGCGACTCTTTTCAGGATGGGTTGGTGTCTCCGCCCGTGTATACGCGCCCGGCCGAGTTTAATGGCTGGAAGGTGCCGGATGTGCTGCTGAGCGGCAATCCCAAACTGATTCAGGCCTGGCAGGATGAGCAGGCGCTTGCCCGTACGCGGGAACGCCGTCCGGGTATGTTGGAAAAGTAAAGGATTATTCCTAAATTTGTAAGCTAATAATAAACATTAATACTCATGAGTGAAGAAATTAAGCCTGTGGTAACGGAAGAACCCGCAGATGTAGTAAAAGTGGAACAGGAGACCCCTGTAGTGAACTATGCAGAGAAAAATCTGGCAGAACTCACGGAGCTGTTCCAGCAGTTGACAGAAAGTGAAGACCGCATGAAACGGTCCAAGGAGGCGGATGCCATCAAGAGCGCCTTCTATAAACGCCTTTCCAAGGAAAAGGCAGAGGCCGGCGAAGATGCCTCCGTGGAGGAGCCGGACGACAATACCCCCGTAGAAGAAGCCACCGTTCCCCTGCAGAGCGGTCCTGTAAGCCCCTTTGCCGCCATCGAGGCCGGCTTTAAGGCGCTGTACATGGCCTACAAGAAGGAACGGGCCGAATATAACAAGCAGCTGGAAGCCGAGCGCGAGGAAAACCTGGCTAAAAAACAGGCCATCATCGAGGAACTCAAGGCCCTGGTAGAGGACCCCGGCCAGATGAAAGACGCGTTCCCGCATTTCCGTGACATCCAGAACCGCTGGCGGGAGACCGGCCCGGTGCCGCAGCCGAACTTCCGCGACATCAACGACACCTATCAGCTGTATGTCACCAAGTTCTACGACCTGGTAGATATCAACCGGGAGCTGCGGGATCTGGACTTCAAGAAGAACTTGGAAGCCAAAACCGCCTACTGCGAGAGCGCAGAAGCCCTGGCAGAGGAAGAAGATGTCGTAGAGGCTTTCAAGGAGCTCCAGAAACTGCACGAGCAGTGGAAAGACCTGGGGCCCGTGGCCAAGGAATTCCGCGAGGAAATCTGGGAGCGCTTCCGCGCCGCCACCTCCGTTATCAACAAACGCTACCAGGCGCATTTCGAGGGCCTGAAAGCTCAGCAAACGGAGAACCTGGCCAAGAAGGAGGCTCTTTGCGAAAAGGTAGAAGCCATTGCAGCAAAGGAAATTACATCGTCCAGCGAATGGAACGCTTTAAGTAAGGAGATTGAGAAAATTCAGGCCGAGTGGCGCAGCATCGGCTTCGCTACCCGCAAGGAAAACCAGAAAATTTACGAGCGTTTCCGCGCCGCGTGTGACAAATTCTTTGAGCGCAAGCGCGCTTCCTTCTCGGAGTTCAAGGATTCCATGAATGAGAACCTGGCCAGGAAGATGGCCATCATCGAGGAAGCGGAGTCCTTGAAGGACAGCACGGACTGGAAAGCCACCAGCGACCGCCTCATCGAGCTCCAGAAACAGTGGAAGGAGATTGGCGCCGTGCCGCGCAAGAAGAGCGAACAAATCTGGAAGCGTTTCCGCGCCGCCTGCGACGCTTTCTTCACCGCCCGTGACAATCGTCCCGCCGGCCCTGGTAACCTGGGCGGCAACCTTGCTGCCAAAAAAGCCCTCATCGAGGAAATCAAGGCCTATGTGCCGGATGATCAGAAAGATGCAGAGGCCCGCAAGGACTTTGAAGAGCGCTGGAAAGCCATCGGCTTTGTTCCTTTCAAGGAAAAAGATGCCATCCAGGCCGCATACCGTGAGGCCATGGAAGAAAAATTCCCCGGCTATGGCCAGCGTGACCGCAGGGAAGGGGGCCGTAGGGAAGGAGGCAACAGCCGCCGCCCGCTCACGGAATCGGATCGCCTGAAGGAGCAGTTCAACCAGCTCCAGCAGGAAATCCAGACCTATGAGAACAACATCGGCTTCTTTGGCCTGTCCAAAGGCGCAGAGAAACTCAAGGCCCAGATGCAGGAGAGAATCGATGCCGCTAAGGCTAAGCTGGAGGATTTGAAGGCACAGATTCGTGCGAAGGAACAGGAGGGACAACAGTAGCGTATGGACAAGAATTCAATCATCGGCTTTGTCCTGATTTTCCTTATCATGATAGGGTTCTTCGGGTACCAGAGCCGTCAGGTAGCCAAACAGAAAGCCCATCAGGCCCAGCTGGATTCCATTGCCGCCGCAGAGGCCTACGCCCAGTGGCAGCAGGACAGCATCTGGCGGGCAGAACACCCGGAAGCCGCCGCAGCCGCAGAAGAAGCCGCAGCTGCACCGCAGGCCGCCGTGGCCCCGGTCTATTCCGATTCTTCCCTGAATGCCGCCGCCCGCGCAGAGGCTCAGCTTGTTACCCTGGAAAACAACAAACTGCAGGTGGTCTTCACCACCCGCGGCGCCCAGCCGTACTCGGTGAAGGTGAAAGATTACCTTACGTATTCCCAGGAACCGTTGTACCTGCTGCAGGGAGAAAAATCCCAGCTGGGTTATGTGGTGTATGCTCCTACGGCTGTAGATACGCGTAAATTTACCTTCCAGTATGTCCCGGAGGCCTCTTCGGACAGCACGGTGGTCATGCGCCTGCCGTTTACGGACGGAGGCTATATCGAACAAAAGTACACCCTGGTCAAGGATTCCTACTCGGTGAACGAGACCCTGTCCCTGGTGGGCATGGGCCATCTGATTCCCCGGAACGTGGGCAGTGTGGACGTGGACTTCGACGCCATTATCCCGCGCATGGAGAAGGGCTATAAGAACGAGACCCAGTATTCCCGCCTCAACTACTATTTCCCGGACGACAACAAACCGGCCAACATTGGCAACGGCCGTGGGGGAGAGAAACGCTTCAACAACAACATTGAGTGGTTCGCCTTCCAGCAGCAGTTCTTCAGTGCCATCATGCGTGCTCCCGGTAACTTCAGCTACGGTGAGTTCAAGATCGACTTCCTGCCCAAGACCGGCTCGGACCTCATGCACTGCCGCGCCCTCATGCGGGCCGATATCACGCCCGGTGCGGAGCGCATAGACCTTCCCTTCGAGTTTTACTTCGGTCCCAACGACTATAAGGGCCTGAAGGCCTATGGCCACGCCTATGAGAAGGTGATTCCCCTGGGCGGTAAAATCATCGGCTATTTCACCAAGTGGGTGATTATCCCGCTGTTCGACTGGCTGCACAAAGGCATCTCCAACTTTGGCCTCATCATTCTCCTGATGACCATCTTCATCAAGATTGTGGTGTTGCCCTTTGCCTACAAGAGCTACTCGTCCAGTGCCAAAATGCAGGCCCTGAAGCCCTACATGGAGAAAATCAACGCCAAGTTTCCCAAGCAGGAGGATGCCATGAAAAAGCAGCAGGAAACCATGGACCTGTACCGCAAAGCCGGTGTATCGCCCATGGGCGGGTGCCTGCCCATGCTGCTTCAGATGCCCATCCTGTGGGCCATGTTCCGCTTCTTCCCGGCCTCCATCCAGCTTCGCCAGCAGCACTTCCTGTGGGCGGAGGACCTGAGCGCCTATGACGATGTCATCCACTGGAGCACCAGCATCCTGGGCATGGACCATATCAGTTTGTTCGCCCTCCTGATGGCTGTCTCC
This sequence comes from uncultured Bacteroidales bacterium, assembly GCA_947305045.1. The sequence continues at coordinate 11,027 of CAMZCW010000028.1, forward strand.
ATGTTCTTCTACTCCAAGATCACCATGTCGCAGCAGGCAACGGGAAACGACCCCAACGCCAAGATGATGCAGGCCATGAGCCTGTACATGATGCCCATCATGATGTTCTTCATCTGTAACAACCTCTCCAGTGGCCTGAGTTACTATTACCTCCTGAGCAACCTCATCACCATGCTGGAAACCTTCGTAATCCGCAAGTGGGTGGTGAACCCGCAGGAGGTCCTGGACAAGGTGAAAGCGGCAGAGGCCAGCGGCAAGCCCGCTCCCAAGAGCAAGTGGCAGCAGCGCCTGGAAGAAGCCCAGAAGATGCAGCGCGAGATGGAAAAACAGAGGGGGAAGAAACGCTAAATGATAAAAGACAATTTACACGAAATCAACAGTAAACTGCCATCAGATGTTACCCTGGTGGCAGTTTCCAAATTTCATCCCGTGGAACGCCTGATGGAGGCGTATAACGCCGGGCAGCGGGTGTTTGCGGAAAGCCGCCCGCAGGAGCTTGCCGCCAAGGTCCCTCAGATGCCCGCAGACGTGCAGTGGCATTTCATCGGCCATCTGCAAACCAATAAGCTCAAGCTGGTACTGCCCTATGTTTCCCTGGTGCAGTCCGTAGATTCCCTGCATCTGCTGCAGGCCATCTCCGCCTGGGCTGTCGCCCACAACAAGGTCATCGACGTTCTCCTGGAACTCCACCTGGGCGCGGAAGAAACCAAGCAAGGCTTCACCGAAGACGAAATCCTTTCCCTCTGTCATTCTGAGCGCAGCGAAGAATCTATCAGGATCCGGGGCCTCATGGGCATGGCGTCCCATACGGAGGACAGGGCGCAGGTGGAAGGGGAGTTTGCCCGGATAGAGGCGCTGTATAAACGAATCAAAGCCTCCGGGATGGAAGGCTTTGATACGCTGTCTATCGGGATGTCCGGGGACTGGCCGCTTGCCGTGCAGCATGGGGCTACCATGGTGCGGATTGGCACCGATATCTTTGGTCCCCGCGAATATTAGAGGTTGCAGGAAACAAAGCTTACAATTTCGTCGCGCAGGGACTCCGGGTAGTAGTCGGGGTTGTTGATACAGTCATCGTGTCCGCCGACCTTGCTAATAAGCATTTTCACCGAGCTGCTCACTTTGGTGGGCTTGCCGGCCGTCCACGGGTCATTGTGTGCGTATACCAGCAGGATGGGAATGTGGGTAGTGGGCAGGAACTTCTCTAATACGGCCTTGCTCACGCTGCCATCGAATTTGCCAATGAGCCATTCGTCTTTTTCTTCCACGGAAGGATCTTCCGCATAGGCGCGGTCAAACATCGTCCCATCAAGCACGGAAAGCTCCTGGTAGGGGTAGGTGAAGGTGCCATACTCTTTGAGACACTGGATGGTGTACAGGTAGTCGTTGTACGCCTGCTGCTCGTCGCTCGCGTCATTGCCTTTTTTCTGCTTGCGGGAAAGTTGGTCGTCCAGGTCATCGTAGCGGAAGGTCAGCAGCTTTTCGTCGCTGGCGTTTTCCGAGGGCATGAGCAGGGCACGGTCGTGGGCGGAGTAGTCTGCAAACAGGCTGAAGAAGGTGTTCAGCGTCCCCTTGACATAGGAGGAATAGGACGTGCATTCGTCTTCGGAGAGGCCTTCCTTCTTCATCTCGTATTTACAGTATTTCTCGTGGAAGTCTTCCGTGAGCATGCGGTTCAGGAGGGCGTGCATGCGGGCGCGTTCCGCTTCCGTGCCACAGCTTTGCAGCACATAGCGACCCACGCGCTCGTCCAGATAGGTGGTCTGGAAAGGGGCGCAGAAGGCGGTCACTACGTTCATGTCGTCCGGATAGAAGTAGCTGTAGAAGACGGCGGTGTTGCCATCCTTGCTGGTACCGGTGCTCACCCAGCCTTCCGGGAGGACAGGCTTCAGGGCCTGGAAAATGGCATGCAGGTCGTCGCAGGCCTGCCGGATGGTGAGGTACTTCCACTTGGGGTCTCCGCTTACTTTGGATTTGCCGTAATAGCGGTGCTCCATGTACACCACGTTGGCATCCAGGTTGTCTGCCAGGTCGTTGGCGGGATTCTCGGCGAAGCCGTTGTGCTCGTAACCGCGGGTGTAGAATACGGTGGGCTTGTCAAAGCCCTGAAAGCAGATGACGCCAAACTGTTTAAAGCTGCCCGTACCGGGGTTTTGGTGGTCTATCGGCTGCTTAAAGGTAAAGGTATAGCTTTCTTTGAAACCGTACTCCGTGCCTCCGGCATTGGCCTTGAGGTTCTCTATCTGGGGAACCGCGCGCAGTTTATCGCGAAGGGGTTGCGCAAAACCCTGGCCTGTGATGCACAGGGCCAGGGTTAAAGTGAGGAGAATTTTTTTCATACGCAGTGGATGAAAGGATTATTCATCTCCCTCGTCTCCTTCATCGTCGTCGTCGTCAACGGGCTCGTCCGGAGTCTGGTAGATGTAGAAGGGCGGGTTGTTGCGCGGGAAAGCCGGGTTCACGGCGAACCATTTGCTCCAGCCTACGGTTTTGTCAAAGGTGGTGAGGTTGTAGGTCTTGTCCCATGCGTTATTTGCGTCGGTCTTGATGGGCTTGCTTGTATCGACCACGTTATTTACAAGGCTGTAGATGGTGCCTTTTTTGTCAATGGCCTGCTGCTTGCGTCCTTTATCGGTGTAGTCTACCAGGTAACCCTGGGCACCCAGGCATACGGAGTAGCTGAGGTTGTCGTAGTATTGGTCACCTTTGCATTCCAGGGAATTGTAGTGGATGGGCTGGGCCTGGTCCAACGCCGTTTTTACCTTTTCCAGGAGATTGAGGTAGTTCTGGTCCTTGCTATATACTTCTTTGCCCAGGAAGTACAGGTAGTCGTACAGGTCGAACTTGTTTTCCTCTTTATCGTACTGATAGGTCTTTGCGGCGGCGGCAAGATAGCCTTTTTCGTTGTCCAGCTTGTTGGCACACAAGTAGGTGGTGATCTCCTTCAAGGCGCCAAGGAAGGCAGGCAGTTTTTCCATGTCCGTGATGTGGAAGTTCGCGTTGCCGCCCTCCTGGGGAAGGTTTTCGTTCAGGCTGCCTCTGGCAAGGTCCTCAAGAGCGGTTTTAAAGGGGTCGCTGTCCCGCATGGCCTCAATCATGTCTTTGTAGCCAAAATCGCTGATGGTGTGTCCGGAAGCCATGATGTAACTGGCGGCTCCCTGGAGCTCGGAGATGACCTCAATCTGGCCCATCTCGCAGGATTGATAGCCCAGCAAGGCCAGCTGAACGCCGGATTGTCTGATGCCTTCCTTGATTTGGTACATGCTGATGCCGGGATTGTCCTCAAAATTCTCGTCTGAAGCGGTGGTTTTGGTGAGCGGAATATCCGCTGCCAGGTTGTAGCCGTCTCCGTGGCCGGTGACAAAGAAGAGATACTGGCTGGCGGGTGCTTTTTCTACCGCATATTTGATAAAGGACGAGATGTTTTCCGGGGCAAACATCTTATAATCTGCACCGGCGAACTTGGAATCTTTAGGAAGCGTCAGATGGCAGTTGGAGCCTTTAGGGGCAAGGATGGAGGGCGTTATCTCGTAGCGATAAACAGTTCCCGGCTCGCCGCTGATCTTGAAGTTCATTGCTTTCTCTTTTGCGGCTACTCCCTCTTCGCTGGAATATTTATACTGCGTAATGATGCGGACATTGCAGTTTTCCCCGTCAAGGGCCTTGGCCATATCCTTGATGGTGTCTTCGTCACCGATATCCAGGTTACCGCCGCCGATCCCATAATACAGGATGGTATAGTCTGCTTTTGCGGAAGGAGTGGGGGTGGGGTCTGTTTTTCCGGAGTCGTCTTTCCCGTCCCTGTTTTCCGGTGTGGTTTTGTCGCAGGCCGGTACCAGGACCGCCAGCAGGGCGGCCATGGTAAAGATGCTTACAAGTTTTCTCATAGAGTTCTACTTTTGATGATGGTATTATTTATGCACAAATATACCATTTTTTCTTTTGCTTTATGCGTTTTCCTTCTATATGGACCAAAAAAATGGACTGGCCTCAAACGACCAGTCCGTTTTTTTGTGCTGACCTGACAATCAGCGAATGACTAACGCGCCATGATGGCACCAACAAGGCCCAGAATGGCGTAGAACTCAGGAAGAGCGGCGTAGATGAGGGTGTTGGTGACAACGTTGTGGCCCTGGGAAACGCCCACGATACCGTTGGCGCAGACCTGGCCCTGACGGATGCCGGAAATCATGCAGGCGAGACCCACGGAAAGGCCGATACCGAAGCAGAGCATACCGCTTATGGTGCCGCTGGTGAATCTACCCAGCATGATGAAGAAGGCGACGAAGCCGTAGATGCCCTGGGTTGAGGGGAGGGCACTCAGAAGCAGGTAACTGCCGGATGCTTCCGGTTTGCGCTTGAGTGCGCCTTCTGCCGCGTTACCGGCGATGGTGGTGCCATAGGATGAGCCGATACCCGCCAGCGCAAGGACGAGTCCGAGTCCAAGATAACCAAGAATTTGTTCCATAATTTTTGTTTGTATTTTGTTTATTGTTTCTTTAGCGGGTTATAGGCGCGGCCCGAGGCCTCGTAACCGGAATTCTTGAAGAACTCCAGGAAGTTCAAACGCAGCGGGTGCACAAAAGCTCCAAGGGCGCACATGGCTATATTGAGCGTGTGGCCGATAAGGACAAGCAGGATGAACGGCAGCCATAAGGAGGCCTTGTGGCCATCTCCCAGAACCATCAGGCCCATGTCATTGAAGGCCATTCCAAGCATACTGCCGGCGAGGCCCAGGGCATACAGGCGGAGGTAACTGAGAACATCTCCCATCAGCCCTGTAATCATATTATAGGTGTCCCAGAGGCCCATGCCTACATTGGCCAGTTTGTTGCGCTTGGGGTCGTTGAACACAAAGATTCCAAGCGCGCTGACTACGCCAAGGACGATGACAATCCATTTGGTGAGATCCGAATCCAGCACACCGGCCAGCGAAAAGGCTGCCACGGTGACGCCGCCCACGATGAGCAGCGTCCATCCCCAGGTGCCCAGCGAGGCATAAAAGCCTTTTGTGCGGGTTTGATGGATGGTTTTGACAATCATCGCCAGGCTGATGTGCAGGATACCCACCACCAGGGAAAGAACCATGGTGGCATCGTTGCCGGCAATCTTGGCCGGAAGGAAGATGCCTTTAATGGGTTCGAAGATGCTCCAGGTGCTGATGTCCATGGAGAAGAAGGTATGGAACAGGAAGCCGATGACGGTGGTGCCGATTCCCAGCAACACCACCAGCGGCGCCATGTCCTTGAAGGAGTCCACCTTCTTCAGGAGCAGGCCCACCAGAATGAGGATGAGTCCGTAGCCGCAGTCTCCCATACAGAAGGCGAAGAACAGCAGGAAGAACACGCTGATGAACGGGGTGGGGTCGAATCCGTCATACGACGGGCGGCCGTACATGTCGGTCAGGGTTTCGAACTGCCTCACAAACCAGTTGTTGCGGAAGCTGATGGGCGGGTTGTCTTCTACCACGGCGGCGTCCTTCAGGTAATAGACGCCGGTCTGGTCCAGGGCAGCCGTAACGGTATCGTCCTTTTCCGTAGGAGCATAGCCCACCAGCGTGACGATGGTGTCCTCTGCCGCGGGAACGGCGGCGGCGCCGGCCAGGTACAGGTCCAGTTTGGCGTATAACCGGCTTCTCTTCTCTTCCAGCTCCGGAATACGGTCTTTGGCACTGGCGATGCGTTTGAGTACCCTTTCGAAGTGGGCTTTTTTGTCCCGCAGTTCCTTTTCCTTTGACGCGATGTCCGTGGTGGGGGCGGGGACTTCTCCGGGAAGCGTATCCGGCCCGGCTACCACAAACAGAATCTCGGATTTGGTATGGGCGATTTCCTTGAGGGCATATTCCTGGGCCCATTCCGGTTTATACGCTTTGCTTGAGAGCTTGTGGAAATGCACGGGAACGCCGGCCTGGGCCAGTTCCTCAAGGATTCCGTTGTCGAAATTACCCCATAGCCGAAGCTCGGACACTTCCTTTTCCAGTTGCTTGATTTCCACCGTGTCGTCGGAGTAGCGCATGAGCATACCGCCCGCGAGGCGAACGATATCCCCATCGATGAACTCCCGCTCCGTTCCTTCCGGAATATCGGCTTTCTGCAGCCCGTGGATAAGGCCGTCCAGAAGCTCGATTTCCGCCTTGATGTTGTGGGAGGTGTCGTCAATAGGCTTTATACTGCGCGTGATATCCACCAGGCCCACCTCCTGCAGGCGCTCCAGCAGGTCTCCCTGTTCTCCATTCAGCAGAATAAAGGAGTATTTGGTCATGGGAGTAATCATACTTGCTCTGAGGCCTCCTCTTCCTCTGCGTGACGGTTTTTAACAATTTTGGAAGATGCCTTGGACAGGTTCTCTTCGTCTTCCATGTAGCGTTTGATTTTGCGGATGGCTTCCTGGTACCCGGGGATTTGTACTTTCTCGTACAGGTTCACCTTCTGGGTGGTCTTTTTGCGCTGGTAGTCCAGGATGCGGGCCTTCTCCAGATAAACCTCGCTCTCAATACCCAGGCGGCTCAGCTCCTTGAGAATGGCCACGCCGTCAGCGTACCAGGCAGGTTTGACAAAGGCGTTGAAGGGTTTAATCTCGTAGTGGATTTCTCCCAGGGCAGGGGTTTTTACGCCCGCCACCTTTTTGGTGAACAAGTCCACATCCGTAATGGCGATGAGTCCCGGTTCAAATTCGTTCCAGAGGGCTGCCAGATAATCGTAACGCTGCAAGGCTTCTTCCAACTCACTGAGTAAACGCTCGCTGTCTGCCTTGGCCTTGCGCACTTCCAGACGGAGGGCGCTCTCCTTGTTCTGAAGGGTAGGGAG